>JANQTK010000251.1 GCA_030731695.1 Polaribacter sp. | reverse complement strand
AATACTTCTACTGGCACTTCCTGAACCCAATCTTGCTAAAAATGAGGCTTTTTTAGTAACAAAGTCCGAATTTAATGCAGGAATCAATTGTTGCTCTAAACTCGTTAAACACATAGCAATGGCGCTTAAACCACTTGCAGAAGAAGCAATTCCACTAGAATGAGGAAAAGAATTTTGCGAATGAATTGTCATTTTGTACTCAAAAATATAAGGACAATATTCCGCGATTCGTTGAAAGAATTTAGCAATTTTCGGCTTAAAATCTTCATTTTTCTTTCCTTCAAAAAACATATCAAATTGAACAGTATCCGACTTTTCAATCTTTTCAAATTCGATAGTAGTAATGGTATGGCAATTGTTTAAAGTAAAACTAATTGACGCGTTTTTCGGAATTTGCGGTTCGCTTTTTCCCCAATATTTTACCAACGCAATATTGCTTGGTGTTTGCCAAGTAAAACTCGCTTTATCAATAAATTGTAATGGTGAGTTTACTAAAAACTGATGTGCATCCAAAGTAAAAAATTTAGTCGCAAAGATAAAGTTTACACTACAATTCTGCTAATTTTTGCAAAACGGATTCTTTATAACTTCTACTAATTGGCAAGGCTTTGTTATTAATTTCCACAAATTCGTTGGTATAAGAGGTAATTTTATCAATTGAAACAATATATGACCTATGAATTCTTAAAAACTTTTTGTTGGATAGTTTTTCTTCTAAACTTGTAATTGTTTCTCTAGTAATATTCATTTTTTCTGATGTAAAAATCTTTACGTAATCGCTTAAACTTTCAATGTATAAAATCTCATTAAAATCAATTTTCACCATTTTCCTGTCAGATCTTACAAACATAAAATCACTATTTTCAACAGAGAGATTTGTTGGAATAATTTTATGGATAGCTTGTAAAAAACGATCAAAAGAAATCGGTTTCAATAAATAATCTACCACATTTAAATCAAAACCATCTATTGCAAATTCTCTGTAAGCAGTTGTAAAAATAATTTGTGCGTTATTTTTAATGATTTTCGCCAAACTCAAACCCGAAATTTCTGGCATATTGATATCTAAAAAATAAATATCCGCTTTTTGTTCTTGTATAAATAGAATGGCTTCTGAGGCATTTTTACAACTTTTAACAAGTTGTAAATTTGGTGTCTTTTCAATGTAAGAAGCAATAATTTCTCTTGCCATTGGCTCATCATCCACAATTACGCACGTATATTTATGATTCATGATGTAATAAAATTTCTAATTGAATTTTAAACATTTTTTCTTGCTGATCAATAACTAACATATAGTCGTTTTTGTACAACATTTCTAGTCGTTTTTTAAGGTTGCTTAACCCAATTCCGTTATCAGATTTTTCTTTCTTTTTTGATGAATTTTCAACACTAAAAAACAGTTTTTTACTATCTATTTTCAACTGTAAATTCACTTGTAACACTCCATTATCATGAGACCCATGTTTAAACGCATTTTCAACAAAAGGCAACAATAACATAGGTGCAATTTTAATTTCATCATCACTAATATCACTCAAAAAATTAATTTGCAAACCTTCTTGAAAACGTAATTTTTCTAACGAAATATAATCCTTTATGTGTTGTATTTCAGCTTGTAAAGATACCAAAGGATTATCAACTTGATACAAAATATAATCTAACAAACTTGATAATTTTAAAATCATTTCAGGAGTGTGTTCTGATTTTTTTAACGAAAATCCATACAAAGTATTCAAGGTATTAAACAAAAAATGCGGATGAATTTGCATCTTTAAAAACTTTAATTCTTGCTCTTTTAATTGCAGTTGAGTTTGTAAAAACTTATTCTCTAAAGCATTCTTTTCCTCTAAAGATTGATAATTATGTTTTAGTATTTTAAGTGCGCTTGCTAAGGCAATTATTAAAAAAACACACACTAAAATTACTCCGTAATTTTTGGTTAATCCTGGTAGTTTCTGAAACTCTAAATTGTAGAAAAAAACAAAACCAAAAACCATTGTCATTAAAACTGAGCAAACAATAAAAATTGCTGCATAGAAACTATACAAAGCAAATTGAATGTGCCTTTTATTAATTAAAAAACTAGGAATTAAATGATATACAAAAATGTAAGAAGACACAATTGTAATACTACTTAAAATAGTAGAAAACCAAAAAATGAAGTCACTGTTTTTTGAACCAACACTAAAAAAATTATTAAAAAAAAACCACACTACAAACCAACAAACAAGATGCAAAAACACTTTTTTCAGAATGGCTATAACTGTTTTGTTCATCCTACAAATAAACTATTTTTTAGATTTGATTCTGATAAAAATAGGTGAAATTCTGATTTAATAAGCTATTCAGCAATAATTAAGGAGCTTTTGATAAAATTATAATCTTTGTTAAATACCCTTTTAAATGTGTAAATTGTCGCAAAAAATATCTTTACGCTTGTTTTGCAAATATTTTAGCCAAATAATTTTAAAACTAATATTATGAATTTTATTATGGAAGGTGGACCCATTTTTATGGTTCCTTTATTAATTATCTTGATTATTATAACTATTCTTTTTGCAAAAGGGTTGAAAAATAATTCAGAAAAAACCTACAAACTTATCAACTCAATTTCATTATTTGCTTTTGTTTTTGGTGTTTTAGGTTTTGTAATCGGACTTTTAGGAGCTTTAGAAGACATGTCAAATGCAAACAACATTGCTCCTCAAGTTTTAGCAGGCGGATTTAAAGTTGGATTACTCTCTCCTACTTTTGGAATGGTTATTTTTTTAGTGGGAAAACTATTTTCTATTATTTTAATGAGCAAGAAAAACTAACTAATTTTATTACTAAAAATTCTGAAAAAGCATTATTTTTAAAATTAAAATAATGCTTTTTCATTTTGTACTTTTGCGAACATGAAATCAAACAAGGTTTTTTTACTTTTACATGGAGAAGCTCCAAATAGACTGCCAAATATTTCAAATTATAATTTTATTTGCGCTACTGATGGTGCTTACGATTACTTAAAAAAAAACCAAATTACGCCTGATTTAATCACTGGTGATTTTGATGAATCT
>JANQTK010000250.1 GCA_030731695.1 Polaribacter sp. | reverse complement strand
ACTTGGGATCCCTCTTTAGGTATCAATCTTGGTTTTTTTACCATTCGTTGGTACAGTTTGATGTTTGTAGCGGCTTTTTTATTAGGCCTACATTTGATGAAAAAAATCTACATCAAAGACGGAATTCCAGTTGAAAAATTGGATACGTTGTTTATGTATACGTTCATTTCCATGCTAATTGGAATGCGTTTGGGAGATGTGTTTTTTTACAGTTGGGATTATTATCAAGATCATTTATTAGAAATTATCATTCCGTTTAAACAAGTAAATGGCACTTGGAAATTTACTGGGTTTACAGGTTTTGCAAGTCATGGAGCAGCAATTTCTATCATTTTGGCGATGTATTTCTATGCCAAAAAGCATTTGCAAAAACCATGGTTATTTATTTTAGACAGATTGGCAATCATGGTTGCATTGTCAGGTTTATTTATTCGTATGGGAAATTTTTTCAATTCAGAAATTGTTGGAAAAGCAACAGGCTCTGATTTCGGAGTAATTTTCAAAGCAAATGGCGAAGATTTTGCACGTCATCCAACACAAATTTATGAGGCAATTAGCTACTTAGCATTGTTTTTTGTGATGTGGTATTTGTATTGGAAAACCAATATCAAAGAAAAAACAGGTTTTCTTTTCGGACTTTTTATGACTGTTTTATGGTTGATGCGATTCTTAATTGAATTTTTAAAAGAAGAACAAGCAGAGGGAAGAGAAGATGGATTTTTTAACCTTTTAAATACAGGACAAGTATTGAGTATTCCTTTGATTTTAATAGGTCTTTGGCTGATGATTAGAACCCTAAAAAAGACAGCTTAATTTTGTTAGAAAAATTAAAAGAACGCTGGGAAATTTCTAGCAATTGGTCAATTGTAGCCATTTTGATAGTTTTTGCCATCAATGGGTCGTTTGCAGCTTGGGTAGCAAAACCGGTTACTTCTTTTTTAGGAATTTCTCCAGAAACAATGTATCCTTGGTTGTATTGGACCTTAAGAATTTTGTTAGTTTTTCCTATTTATCAGCTAACATTACCAATTGTTGGTTGGCTTTTTGGACAGTTTCAATTTTTTTGGACTTTCGAAAAAAAGTTTTTAAGCAGACTAGGATTGGGGTTTTTATTCAAAGACAAATAGATTTTTGAGGTACGATAGTAGAAGTAGAATACTGTAATTTAACCTATTGGGAATAAATATTTTATTGGATAGTAAAATAGATTTTTTTTGCCACGAATTCACAAATTTTAAGGATTTCATCACAATAATTGTTTTCATCTTTGATGAAAATTCAAATTTATAGGATACATAGGTATAAAAAATCCGTGAATTCGTGGCAAATTTATTTTAAATTCAATTATACCAAACATGTAATAATTTAGATTTTTACGTTGTCTTTTGAATTTTGAACTTTAGACTCTGAATCTTGAACTGTTGGTTTCTCAATAAAATTGGTATACATCCATAGAATGGTAAACGTAGGAATCACATCCGTAAATGGTATAATTTCTTCAATAAAACTGATGATACCAGCAATTTTGCCTTTTACGCCTTTGTACATAATTGCCATGATTATTGCCGAAAGTGGTGCCCAAACAACATCGATAAGAGGTATGAATCCAATCAAATCCAATACAATACTTAGCAATAATTTCTGATATTTTTTATCCATAGTTTTTGTACTTTGCTTTCCAAAAGTAACAACTTGTTAAAAGTAAGTAATCAAAATGAATTTTTCAGAATTCACATCAAAAATTAATGATTTGAAAGCATCGAACTTAGGTGGTTTGGAAGCGCAATTTTTATTAGCTCCTAGACTTAGATTGCAATATGATGCTCAGAAAATTGCTGCGAATAATCCCAAAAGAGCAGGTGTTTTGGCACTTTTTTATCCGAATGAACAACAAGAAACCACTTTTTTATTAACTCAAAGAGCTAGTTATAAAGGAACACATTCTGCTCAAATAAGCTTTCCTGGAGGAAAGTTAGACCAAAATGATGTTGATTTACAAGAAACCGCCTTGCGTGAGACTCATGAAGAAGTAGGAATTCATCCAGAAGAAATCAATATCATTAGAGAGTTGACAGATGTTTACATTCCGCCAAGTAATTTTTTAGCAACCCCTTTTTTGGGATATTCCAATAGCAAACCTAATTTCATTTTAAATCATGAAGTTGCCCAAACCATTGAAGTTTTAGTGACTGATTTATTGAATGAAAAAAACATAACTTCAGTAGTTTTAGACACCTCATACATGAAAAAAGTAGAGGTTCCTTGTTTCAAAATACAAGATTATATCATTTGGGGAGCAACAGCGATGATGTTATCAGAAATTAAAGAGCTTTTAAGATAGTAAATTGTTAAATTGTTTTGTATTTTTGGTAGTTGAAATTCATTAAAACAATACTAAAATGCCTTTATTTAAAAGGAATCCTTTTGGACATTATTTATTTCTAAAAAAATGGTTGATTCGTGTTTTTGGAGCCATTTCTCATGGTCGCTATCGAAAGTTTAATAGTTTACATATTGAAGGTTCTGATATTTTAAGAAATTTACCAGATAAAAATGTGTTGTTTATCTCTAATCATCAAACTTATTTTGCGGATGTTGCAGCCATGTTTCATGTGTTTAATGCCTCGTTAAAAGGACGTGAAGACAATATCAATAATATTGGGTATATCTGGAATCCAAAATTGAATATTTATTTTGTAGCTGCTGGCGAAACCATGCGTGCTGGATTATTACCTAAAATATTTGCCTATGCAGGTTCTGTTTCAATTGATAGAACATGGAGAGCAGATGGAAAAGATGTGAATAGACAAGTAAAAAATTCAGATATTTCGAATATTGGAAAAGCCTTGAAAGATGGTTGGGTAATTACGTTTCCACAAGGAACCACAACCCCTTTTAAACCTATTAGAAGAGGAACAGCGCATATCATTAAAACGTTTAAACCAATTGTTGTACCGATTGTAATTGATGGTTTTAGACGTTCTTTTGATAAAAAAGGATTGAACATCAAAAAGCGAAATGTGTTACAATCTATGGTGATTAAAGAACCTTTAGAGATTGATTATGA
>JANQTK010000249.1 GCA_030731695.1 Polaribacter sp. | reverse complement strand
ATGATTCTTGACGCCACTTTTCCTCCAGATCCAAGAGTGGAAAATGAAGCAATTTCTTTAATTACTGCTGGTCATGAAGTATTTCTTTTCTGTTTGAAATATGATGCAAATCAATCAGATGAAATAATCAATGGAATTCAAGTAAAGCGTTTTTTATCCAACAAATTTGAGTATAAAAATTCTGCTTTAGCGTATACAATTCCATTGTATTCTTTTTTGATGAAAAAGAAAATTGTACGATTTTTAAAAGCAACCAAGATTGATGTGTTGCACATTCACGATATTAAAATAGCAGCAGCTGTTTTTTGGGCAAACAAATCGTTTAAACTTCCTGTTGTATTGGATTTGCACGACAATCTTCCTGAAGTGATGAAATTGTATCCTCACCTTCAAAAGTTTCCCGGAAAATACATAATTTCACCAAAAAAATGGAAACAAAAAGAGTCCGCATTTATTAAAAAAGCAGATAAAGTGATTACTGTTTCTCCTCATTTTATTCAGTCTTTACAAGAACGATTTCCCTTTGAAAATAAGTATGTTTTAGTTCCAAATACCATTCGGAAATCATTTTTTGAGGACTATACTGTTGATAATTCAATTATCGAGAAATACAAAAATCACTTTGTGATCTTGTATTTGGGTGACACGCATATCAGAAGAGGTTTGCAAACTGCCATTGCAAGTATTCCACAATTGAAAGTTGTAATTCCTAATATCAAACTAGTAATTGTAGGAAAAAACACGACAGATACTATTTTAAAATCCCAAGTTACTGATTTAGGAATGGAAGATTTTGTTGATTTTGAAGGATGGCAAAATATGAGTTCATTTCAGTCATACATCATCAGTAGTGCTATTTGTATTTCGCCATTGCATAGAAATTTGCAACATGATGTTGCGTATGCAAATAAAATTTTTCAATACATGAGTTTTGGAAAACCATTGTTGGTGAGTGATGCCACTGCTCAAAAAGAGTTGATTGAAAAGGTACATTCAGGATTGGTGCATCAAGAAAAAAATGTAGATGATTTTCAACATAAACTCTTGGAATTGTATCATGATGAAAATTTGCGAGCAACTTTGGGAAAAAATGGGCAAGATTTTGTTCGAAATGAATTTTCTTGGGAACAAACTTCCAAAAACTTAGTACATTTATACGAAACTATACTTCATTGAAAGTCCTAATTATCACATATTATTGGCCTCCTGCAGGTGGAAGTGGCGTTCAGCGTTGGTTGAAATTTGTAAAATATTTACAGGATTTTGGCATTGAACCTATTGTGTATACAGTTGATAATGCCAACTACCCAAAGGAAGATGATAGTTTGATTTCTGAAATACCAAAAAATATCACTGTGTTGAAAAATCCGATTTTCGAGCCTACAGATGTATTTTTTTGGAAGCAAAAAGGGGTTAAAAAAGAAGATGTTGCTAACAGTACCAATAACGGATTGTTGTCATTTATGAGAGGGAATTTTTTTATTCCTGATCCAAAGATATTTTGGGTAAAATCTTCTGTAAAATTTTTGCAAAATTATCTGAATGATCATCCAATTGATGTTATTATTTCAACAGGCCCACCTCATAGCATGCATTTGATTGCTCAAAAAATTAGCAAAAAAAACAACATCAAATGGATTGCAGATTTTAGAGATCCTTGGACTGATTTGTATTATAACAACGAATTCAAACAACTATCATTTGCCAAAGAAAAAAATAAAAAATTAGAAAAATCAGTGTTAGAACATGCGGATTGTATATTGACAGTGAGTAATTCTTTAAAAAAAGATTTTTTAAAAACCGCCAAAAATGTTGTTGTGATTACCAATGGTTTTGATTCCGAAGTTTTGCATGATGAACACCTAGTTTTGGACTCAAAATTTACGATTTCGTATATTGGTTTGTTACCAAAACAAAGTAATCCAATAGTGTTTTTTAAAGTTTTAAAAAATTTGTGTGATGCTAATCAAGAATTTAAAAATGATGTGCAGTTACTTTTTGTAGGTGATATTTCATCAGAAGTTCGTAATGAAATTGAAAAAAATAATTTGATTGAAATTACTGAAATCAAAGGATATGTTTCTCATTCAGAAGCGATTGAATATCAGAAAAAGGCACAAGTTTTATTGTTGTTAATTCCAAATGTGCCAAAATCAGCAGGAATTTTAACAGGAAAACTTTTTGAATATTTGACAGCAAAAAGGCCTATTTTAGCATTGGGACCTGAAGATGGTGATTTATCAGAAATTTTGAAACACACCAATTCAGGAATTGTAATTGATCATCAAAATGAAGCGAAGTTATCAACAGAAATTTTGAATCTTTATAAACAATTTAAAGAAGGTAAATTGATTGTAAATTCTAATAATTTGGAGCAATTTCATCGAAAAAATTTGACACAACAATTAGCGTCTATCATTAAAAATTTATAAAAGCACATGGGAATTGTTTTAAAACAATCATTCAAAAATACGATAATTATCTACCTTGGTTTTTTCATTGGAGGTATCAATACCTTGTTTTTATATACAAATTTTTTAGAAGGTACTTACTTTGGATTAGTCACTTTTTTATTGTCAACTTCTAATATTTTAATGCCTTTAATTGCTTTGGGTGTTCATCATACCATCATCAAATTTTACTCAAGTTACTTTACCAAAATAGAACAAGATAAATTTCTGTCATCTGTGTTGTTTTTACCCTTGTTGGTTGCCATTCCAATGGGATATTTTGGGAATTTATTTTATGAAGAAATTAGTGATTATTTATCCATAAATAATTCAATCATTAAAAACTATACATTCGTTATTTATTTGATTGCATTTACATGTGCGTATTTTGAGGTTTTTTATGCTTGGGCAAGAGTGCAATTTCACTCGGTTTTTGGAAATGTTTTAAAGGAATTATGGAATAGAGTAGTAGTAATGCTGTTGCTTTTTGCCGTTTTTTTTCAATGGATATCAAAGGAAGAGTTTATTTATTATTTAACAGCTTTTTACTTTTTGAGGATGTTTGTAATGATGGTCTATGCCTTTTACTTATACTTCCCAAAATTTACTTTTTCAAGACCTGA
>JANQTK010000248.1:6581-13545 GCA_030731695.1 Polaribacter sp. | reverse complement strand
TCAAAATAACGGTTGCGAATATGCAAAAGTCAATTTAACTAAATCACAAATTGATGATATTTTAGGCAAACCAAATTTTGTGGCTCGAGAAAAAGGAGTTGTAATTGTCAATCTAATGGATTGTGTTTCAACAATCGAAAAAAATAAAATGCCACAAGCTATACATGAGGCTAATCATGGAAAAGGAAATGTAACTGAGCGTAAAAATTTTGATTTAAAAAAATATCTTTTTGAAAAAGGATGTTTAAAAAAATGTTCTAACACCACTAAAAAGATTTCTTTCCAAATTAAAAGTGATGAAAATAATGGCTCAGCATTCTTTTTTTTAAATGTTAAAGCAGAAGAAAGTTTTATGCCAAATGAAAGTTGGCAAAAAATGAGTCAGGGTCAGATGATTGGTGGGGTGTTGAACACTTTTATTAAAAATAATAAACTTATCTCTTATACAGTTGCTGAGGGTAAAAAGTGGAAGCTTAAAACTCCTTACGGATCTGTTTTTAGTGAATTAAATGATCCAGAATTTAGCGCCCAATTTCACAAAAGAGTAATAAAGACAGGCAATAAAAAACCATTTTTAAAAACTGGAGAAATTCAATATGAATATTCAACCACAGATGATGATGGAGATAAAATGACATTTTGGCTAACAATATCAAAAGATGTCTGTTTTGTAAATGGAGAAAATATTCCTGCAGGTTTTTTTAATCTTGGTTATCTTTTGTTGGATGGTATAACCTATTTAGTAACAGAACTCTCAGGGCAAAATTTTAACATTAAAATAATTGATATCGAGGATGGTAACTATTCTTTTGATACATCTGGTTATTCAGAAATGCCTTCTGGGTTTTAAATTTAATAATTTTAAAAATCAAGTAAAAATAAAATCATGAAAAAAATTACTTTATTGCTAATATTTTTATTGACTATACTTAATTCATTTTCTCAAGTCGAAATTGTAACAGATTTTTCTTGGGCTTTTGCAAAAAAAGTTAATAACAGGATTGTTTTTTCTCACAATACTGCAGATTATGGAAAAGAATTATGGGTTTCAGACGGCACAACAGAAGGGACAGTGTTATTAAAAGATATTAATCCTGGTACCGGAGATAGTACACCTTTTCATTTCACACTATTAGATGATGTTGTCTATTTCCAAGCAAATACTCATCAAATTTGGCGAACTGATGGCACAATTGGCGGAACTTATTTAATGGTGAATAACAATCAAATAACCAATCCTTATGGTTTTGTAAAAACAAAAAATTTTATTTTTTTTACAGAGGGTGCAAGTGGATCTGGTTGTTGCAGAACGTTGTGGAAAATGAATGTAAATGCAAATAGCGAAAGCATAGTTACACCATTAGAAAATTTTACAACGGTTCGTGATCTTAATGTGTTTAATTATAGTAGTGATGATATATTATTCAACGCACAAACTAGTTCAAATGGGTGGGCTATTTGGCGATCAAATGGTGGTGTAAGTTTACTGGTAAAGGATTTATATACAGAATACTCTGATGGCGTACAAATGGGAATTGCTAAAAAATTTGGTGATGATTTATATTTTTCGGGTTTTACTCCCGCTTTAGGAGCCGAATTATGGAAAACGGATGGAACATTATCAAACACCAACTTAGTAAAAGATATTTATTCTGATAATACACTTTGGGAAAAAAGCTCTGGTGTAAATAATTTCATAAAGGTTGGCGCAACTATTTATTTTACTGCAAAGGACATAATACATGGTTATGAGTTATGGAAAACGGATGGATCAGAAGCAGGAACACAATTGATTAAAGATATTTATCCGGGCAATAATAATAATTCACCACCTTCTAATTTAACCGAATTCAACAATCAATTGTATTTTGTTCAAAGTGATGGTGTTAGTAGACAAGTTTGGAAAACTGACGGCACAGAAGTAGGAACAATTAAAGTTTCAAATATTCCCAATGGCTACTTTGAAGGAAATTCAACTGCAATGTTTGCCTTTAACAATGTTCTGTATTTTTCTTATTACCACCCAGATTTTGGAGTTGAGCTTTGGAAATTAGATGCGAATGATAATCTTACAATAATTCAAGATATAAATATTGGTACAGGAGGATCTTCTCCATTTGAAATTTTTGAATATAATGGATATATCTATTTCTCAGCATATACAAATAATACTTATGGCAGCTTAAAAACGTTTAGAATTATAGATCAAAGTTTAACTGCTGAAAATTTTAACAAATCCGATACTATTTCAATATATCCAAACCCAACCTCTGATTTTATAAATATTAAAATGGAAAAATATTCCTATTTCAATACTGAAATTTACAATGTTTTGGGTAAAAAAGTGGGAAACTATAAAAATCAAAAATCAATAGATATTTCACACCTAACTTCTGGAATTTATCAAGTTAAAATAATGGATTTAAAAACCAATACTTTTTCGTCTTATAAAATTATTAAAAATTAAAAGTGCTACTTATCTTGAATAAATCCTCCTTTTTCATATTGTAAAAGGGAGGATTTTTTTATTCAAAAAAATTTAATTCATATATTAAATCGAAAATTTTAACTGAAATCTTTAAAACTAATTTAGTTTTTCACTTCTCACAATATTGGTATCTTTGCCGACAATGAAATTCGATTTAAAACTCACAGACCCAAAAAGTAAGGCCAGAGCAGGAGTCATCACTACTGATCATGGCGAAATTGAAACGCCTATTTTTATGCCAGTTGGAACAGTTGGTACTGTAAAAGGCGTACATCAAACAGAATTAAAAAACGAAATCAATCCTGATATTATTTTAGGAAATACCTATCATCTTTTTTTACGTCCAAAAACATCGATTTTAGAACAAGCAGGAGGGTTGCATAAATTTATGAATTGGGATCGAAATATCTTAACAGATTCAGGTGGATATCAAGTATATTCTTTATCGAGCAATCGCAAAATTAATGAAGAAGGGGTGAAGTTTAAAAGTCATATTGATGGTTCAACACACTTTTTTACTCCAGAAAATGTGATGGAAATTCAGCGTCAAATTGGTGCAGATATTATCATGGCTTTTGATGAATGCACACCTTATCCTTGTGATTATAATTACGCAAAACGTTCTATGCACATGACCCACAGATGGTTGGATAGATGCATTAATCATTTAGAAAAATTGCCATTCAAATATGGCTATGAGCAAACATTTTTCCCCATTGTTCAGGGGAGTACGTATAAAGATTTGCGCAAACAATCTGCTGAATATATTGCAAATTCGGGGGCTCAAGGAAATGCAATTGGCGGACTTTCAGTTGGTGAACCTGCAGAAGAAATGTATGCAATGACCGAAATTGTAACTGCCATTTTGCCAGAGGATAAACCAAGGTATTTAATGGGCGTTGGAACACCCATAAATATTTTAGAAAATATTGCACTCGGAATTGACATGTTCGATTGTGTGATGCCCACAAGAAATGCGAGAAATGGGATGCTTTTTACAGCTCATGGAACCATGAATATGAAAAATAAAAAATGGGAAAATGATTTTTCTCAAATTGATGAAATGGGAATCACTTTTGTTGATACACTTTATTCAAAAGCGTATCTTCGTCATTTATTTGCAGCCAACGAAATGTTAGGAAAACAAATTGCAACCATTCATAATTTAGGATTTTATTTATGGTTGACAAGAGAGGCTAGAAAACACATTTTAGCGGGCGATTTTAGAGAATGGAAAGACAAAATGGTCATTCAAATGGATAAACGTTTGTAGTTTTGAAAATCATAGATAAATACATATTAAAACAATTTTTGGTAACCTTTATGTTTACCTTATTGATTTTGATTCCTATTGCTATTGCCATAGATATTGCAGAAAAAGTAGATAATTTTTTACAACATCCTAATTTAGGTTTAGCCGAAATTGTAAATGATTATTATATAAATTTCACCATTTATTATGCCAATACATTCATGCCATTGGCGCTTTTTTTGGCAGTAATTTTATTCACAACAAAACTTTCAAACAATACTGAGATCATTGCGATTAACAATGCAAAAGTTTCGTTTGTTCGTTTTTTATATCCTTATTTTGTGGGAGCAACGTTGGTCACTTTTTTATCACTTTTGATGAATCATTTTGTAGTGCCAAATAGCAGTAAAACACGAAAAAAATTCGAGCAAGAATACCTATCAAATAATATTCAACAACAAGAATTTAAATTTGTAAATGATTTTAGTTTACAGCTCACAGACAGCACCTATATTTTTATAAAAAGTTTTAATACTGATAATAATTCTGGGTACGATTTTACCACAGAAGTATATGATGGTTTAAAATTAAAATCGAAAATGGTTGCAGATTACATAACTTTCAACCCAAAAGATTCTGTTTTTTCATTGACAAATTGGAGGTTAAGAAAATTATACAAGAAAAGAGATTACATTTCTTCTGGAAACAAAATAGATACTCTATTTAATTTTACACCCAAAGATTTGATTTATAAATCGGCATTATCCCAAGAAATGCCATCACCCGAATTGATCAATTTTATCAATATTTCTAAAAAAAGAGGGGTAAAAAACCTCAATGCCTATTTAGTTGAATTGCACAAAAGAACGAGCCTTCCAATAGCTTCTTATATTTTAACTTTGATTGCTGTTTGTTTGGCTTTCAGAAAAAGAAGAGGAGGTACAGGGGTCAACTTGGCAATTGGAGTTGGTATGATGTTTTTATATGTTTTTTTACTTAAAATTTCAGAGGTTTTAGGAGCAGTTGCAGGTGTAAATTCACTTTTATATGTTTGGATGCCTAATATGATGTTCGCAATTGTAGGCTCTTATCTTTTTTACAATGCTAGAAAATAAACTGAAGAATTATCTTCTTTTACACCTCATAGTTTTTATTTGGGGATTTACAGCAATTTTAGGAGCGCTGATTACTTTAGAAGCAATTCCATTAGTTTTTTTCAGAATGGGATTGGCTGTTTTGTTTATTTTTCTATTCTTCATTTATAAAAAAAAATCATTTTTACTGGATAAAGAAGGAATTGTAAAATTTTTAATTACGGGGATTATCATTGCTACTCATTGGATTTTCTTTTTCAAAGCTATCAAAGTTTCTAATGTCTCTGTGGCTTTAGTAACTATGAGTACAGGTGCTTTTTTTACTTCTTTGATTGAACCAATTTTTTTTAGAAGACGAATTAAACTTCTCGAAATAATTCTTGGATTGCTTGTAATTGTTGGCTTGTATATTATTTTTAATTTTGAAAGTCAGTATCAGTTAGGAATTATTTATGCCTTAATATCATCTTTTTTGGGATCCCTTTTTGCTGTTTTCAACGGGCTTTTTGTAAAAAAATATGATGCGAATAGCATTTCTTTATATCAACTTTTTTTTGGGACAGTTTTCGTAGCTTTCTATTTGCTGTTTTCGAACGGATTTTCAACTACTTTTTTTATCATCCCAACAATGGATTGGGTTTATTTAGCAATATTAAGCAGTGTTTGTACGGCGTATGCATTTATTGCTTCCGTAAAAGTGATGAAATATTTATCACCTTATACAGTAATGTTGACCATTAATTTAGAGCCAATTTATGCCATAATTTTAGCCTTATTTATTTTTGGAGAGAAAGAAAAAATGAATCCAGAATTTTATTTTGGAGCTTTAATTGTTTTTGGAGTTGTTTTAGTAAATGGAATTATCAAAAATAAAGCAACAATCAAGCAAAAATTTCAGGATCGTAAAAAACTAAAAAAGTAACCTTTTTTTCTGAAAAGAGTATTTTTTATAGTATGTTTGTTACATCAAATAATGAATTCAAAATACCTACAAAATGGAATATCTAGACTTTGAAATGCCTATAAAAGAACTTCAAGACCAACTTGAAAAATGTCAAATTATTGGCGAAGAAAGCGATGTTGATGTTACAGCAACTTGTAAAAAAATTGAAAAGAAACTAGCGGAAGCAAGAAAAGATATCTACAAAAATTTAACACCTTGGCAAAGAGTTCAATTGTCAAGACACCCAAACAGACCTTATACCATGGATTATATCCGTGCTATTTTTGGAGAAACGTTTATGGAACTTCATGGCGATAGAAACGTAAAAGATGACAAAGCCATGGTGGGTGGTTTAGGAAAAATTGGCAATCAATCTTTTATGGTGATTGGTCAACAAAAAGGATATAATACAAAAACACGTCAGTTTCGAAACTTTGGAATGGCAAATCCTGAAGGATATAGAAAAGCTTTGCGTTTAATGAAAATGGCTGAAAAATTCAGAATTCCAGTTGTCACTTTATTAGACACTCCTGGAGCATATCCTGGATTGGAGGCAGAAGAACGTGGTCAAGGAGAAGCAATTGCTAGAAATATTTTTGAAATGACACGTTTAAAAACACCAATTATTGCGATTGTTATTGGTGAAGGAGCTTCTGGTGGTGCGTTAGGTATTGGAGTAGGAGACAGAGTCTATATGATGGAAAATACATGGTATACAGTAATTTCTCCTGAATCTTGTTCTTCAATTTTATGGAGAAGTTGGGAATTTAAAGAACAAGCTGCTGAGGCTTTGAAATTGACTGGTGCTGATATGAAAAAACTCAATTTGATTGATGGCATCATTAAAGAACCAATTGGAGGAGCTCATACAGATAGAGAAGGGGCTTTTAAAGCTGTAGAGGCTCAAATATTAGAAGCTTTCACAGAATTGAAAGATTTGTCTGATGCAGATTTAGTTGCTAAAAGAATGGATAAATATTCAGAAATGGGTGTTTATAAAGAGTAATATGATTTAATCAACTTTAAAAAAAAAGCAAAATTCAATTGAATTTTGCTTTTTTTTTGTATTTAATTTTAGAAAACGGAAACTAGTTCGTCTAAAAAATATTTCCATTTGTCGATACTTCTTCGAAGTTTAACTAAAATTAAATTTTTCAACCTATAAAATTTGGAAATTTGTTGAAGAA
>JANQTK010000248.1:0-6481 GCA_030731695.1 Polaribacter sp. | reverse complement strand
AGTTTAACTAAAATTAAATTTTTCAACCTATAAAATTTGGAAATTTGTTGAAGAATTTAATATAAACCCTCTAAATCTTAAATTATGTACAAGAGCACTATCCAACAAATTATCTTTTTCATCATCACTTTATACATCCTTGTTAAAGGTGGAAAATATTTAATGAATTTAAATGATGTTGAATCATTTTTAGACTTTGGAATTATAATGGTATTTTTTAGCTCACTAATTCTTTTTATCAATTACTTCGCAAGATTAACTGGTAAATTAATAAAAAGTTTAAGCTTTTAAGGATATTGAATTAGTTGATTTTACTTTATAAAAGTATTTTGATTATAAATTAAAAGAATCTAACAATGTTTTTAGATTTGGATCAGAAGGTCTTGGAGCATCAGCATTTACAATATTTCCATCTGGATCAATCAAAATAAATCTAGGAATTGCATTTATTTCGTAGGCTTGTTGAAAACTAAAATCTCTTCCTGACCAAAGTTGTATGTCACCAAGATTTTTTTCTTTTACAAAATCACGCCATTTTTTTTCTGCAGCTTCCCAAGAACCACCACTTCTTGTGTCTTCGTCTGTAGAAATTCCAACAAAGACAATGTTTTTGTTTTTGTAAAGAGTTTTTAATTCTTTTAAAAACGGAAATTGTGCTACACAAGGTCCACACCAAGTTGCCCAAACATCAATATATACATACTTTCCTTTAAAAGATGACAATGATTTTTTGCCTCCTTTAAAGTCTACATAATTTTCAAATTTTGGCGAAGGTTTTCCTTCTCCCATAATTTGATTTTTTGCATAGGTACTTTCAAAATAAGTAATCAATTGCTCATTTTGAGTTTTGACATTTACAAAAAGAGTGCTATCAATATTTTGGTATGAATTTAAAATACTGTCGTAAGCGTTTTTTATTTGTGTAAGTTTTTTCTGAAATTCGGCAGTTTCTAAGTCTAATATAAGTTTAGGATCTCCCAAATTTCGACTTTGTTTTATCTGAGCAATTATAAAATTGCTGTTTTCAGCACCTTCACCTGAGAATACAAAGGTTTCAAAATAGTCTGATGCTTCTCCTTTGATAGAAATATTATAACCATTTTTTAAGAAAATAGGTACATTTTTATTGCTTTCAGTAGCAAAATTATAAATTGCTGCTTCTTTAACTTTAAGAGTATCTTCAAAACTTCCGTCTTTATTTATTGAGAACTCTTTAACAAGTCCTTCTCTACTAAAAATCCTGACAATAGAATCTTTATTGTTTTCAATTTTACCCGATAAAGTAACAAAATCTTTTTTTTCGGAGTTTTTACAAGCACTTAATAGGGCAATGATTAGTAAAAGAATAGGAATATTTTTCATTGATTAATTTCTAAATTTCTGCAAATATATAGTTTTTAAAATGCATAATATTGTTAAAATCGTTTGCGTATACAATTTTGAATTTGCACTTTTGAGGTTCAATCAAACCAACATGAAATCCATTCATTTTATAGATGCAAATCCGTTAGATTTATCAAAAATTCAAGAAATTATTTTTGAAGATAAAAAGCTAGCTTTATCAACTGCTGCTGAAGATAAAATTAACAAATGCCGGCTTTTTTTAGATGAAAAAACGAAATCGATTTCGAAACCTTTGTATGGAATCAATACTGGTTTTGGAGCATTGTATAACGTGAAAATTTCAGAAAATAATTTGCAAAAATTACAAGAAAACTTGGTGAAAAGTCATGCTTGTGGAACAGGAGAAGAAGTGTCAAAAGAAATTGTAAAATTGATGTTGCTTTTCAAGATTCAATCTTTGAGTTATGGTCATTCTGGAGTTCAATTGGTAACAGTCCTTAGATTGATAGATTTTTATAATAACGATATTATCCCAGTAGTTTATTCACAAGGATCATTAGGGGCATCAGGTGATTTATCGCCTTTGGCACATCTTTCTTTGCCGCTAATTGGTTTGGGAGAAGTATACTATAAACATGAAAAAATAACATCAAAAGAAGTGTTAGAAATCTTTTCTTGGGATATCATAAAATTACAATCAAAAGAAGGATTGGCTTTGCTAAATGGCACACAATTTATGACTGCTTTTGGGATTTTTTGTTTGTTAAAATCACACAAATTATCCTATTTATCAGATGTAATTGGCACAATTTCTTTAGAGGCTTTTGACGGAAGAATTGAACCATTTAATGAGTTGATTCATTTGGTTAGGCCACATTCAGGGCAATTAAAAACTGCAGAAAGAATCAGAGAATTATTAAATGACAGCGAGTTGATTTCGCAAGAAAAACAGCATGTACAAGATCCGTATTCTTTTCGATGTATGCCACAAGTTCATGGCGCATCAAAGGACACCATTCGTTTTGTAACCAATACTTTTTTGATTGAAGTAAATTCAGTTACGGATAATCCGAATATTTTTGTGGACGAAGATGAGATAATTTCCGGAGGAAATTTTCATGGTCAACCTTTGGCTTTGGGATTGGATTTTTTAGCTATTGCTTTATCAGAATTGGGAAATATTTCTGAAAGAAGAACCTATCAATTGGTTTCAGGTCACAGACATTTACCACCATTTTTGATTTCAAATCCAGGATTGAATTCAGGTTTTATGATTCCACAATACACAGCTGCAAGTATTGTGAGTCAAAATAAACAATATGCAACTCCTGCAAGTGTAGATTCAATAGAATCTAGCAATGGTCAAGAAGACCATGTTTCTATGGGCGCCAATTCAGCTACAAAATGTAAAAAAGTGGTTGATAATTTGCAAACCATATTAGCCATTGAATTATTCACAGCTTCGCAAGCATTGCATTTTGCAAAAGCAAAAACATCACCATTTTTAGACACTTTTATAAACGCTTTTAGAGAAGAAATTTCTTTTGTGAAAGAAGATAGAGTGTTGCATTACGACATCGTAAAAGCTTCAGAATTTATAGAAACTTTGCAAATTGACAGTGATGAATTATTTTGATTTTTTTTATAAATTATTGATTTGTAAAACGTTTTAAATCTTTGTTTTCACCATAAATAACCAAAATATCATGTTCTTCAAGAATGGTATCTGGAGAGGCAACACCTTGAACCCTATCTTCATTTCTTGATTTTCCAACGACACTTTTTACTTCTGTTTTTTTGATAGTTGTCAGAGCTAAAATATTGTAATTTTTACGCAATTGAATTTCGAGAATTGATTTTCCAATATATTTTTTTGGAATACTGATTTCAATAATACTGTAGTTATCACTCAATTCAAAAGAATCAACCACGTTCTCCATGCATAATTTTTTCGCCCAACGTTCAGCAGTTTCTTCTTCAGGATGAACAATTTCATCAACACCAATCGCTGTTAAAACTTTCTCATGAAGTGGGTCAATGGCTCTACTTATCAGTCTTTTTACTTGTAAATTTTTAAACAAAGCTGTAGTCATTACATTCGATCCTTTGTCCTCGCCAATAGCGACAATAACTACATCTGTTTCATTTAACGGCAAGCCAGAAACTGTAAATTCGTCAGTAGAATCCATACAAATTGTATGCGTAATTTTTTCTTTGTTGGAGTCAACTTTTGCCATATTATTGTCAATTCCTATGACTTCATTTCCTTGTGAAGTTAATTTTTTTGCCAATGAAGCGCCAAAATTTCCAAGTCCTACAATTATATATTTCATTTTATTCATTTAGTTGATTGTTATTTCTTCAGTTGGATAGCGATAATTTTTATGTTTTATTTTCTTGAAAAAAGCTACAAAAATGGATAACATACTTACTCTTCCAATAAACATGACACCAATAATAATAAATTTACTGGCTGTGCTTAAGCTGGCAGTAATTCCTAAACTCAACCCAACAGTACTATATGCTGAAAAACTTTCGAAAGCAATTTTTAAAAGTTCAATTTCTGGATCAAAAACGGTAACCAAAACAATTGAAAATCCAATAACGGCCAAAGATAAAGAAATAGTTGCAAAAGCTCTTTTTACCGAAATATCAGCAATTTCTCTTCTGTAAACTTCAATTCTGCTTTTTCCTTTAGCCAAACTCAAAATATTCAATGTTGCAATCGCAAAAGTACTAGTTTTGATTCCTCCACCTGTTGAAGCAGGTGAAGCTCCAATCCACATTAATAAAAAAGTAATCATGATTGTTGGCATTGCTAAAGCTGTCATATCAACTGCATTAAATCCTGCAGTTCTTGGAGTTGCTGCACCAAATAATGCATTGACAAGTTTTCCAAAAAAAGAATGTTCAGCCAACGTATTGTTGTATTCAAAAATTAAAAATAAAAAGAATCCTACAAACGTAAGGGTTAATGTTGTAATCAATGTTATCCTACTGTTTAAGTTGATAATCCATGGTTTATAAACCTTTTTATTATTTTGAAAACGAAATAAATTGGTGAGTTTATGTTTGGTGTATTTTACAATATTTACCACAATTGGAAATCCTAATCCACCTAAAATGAATGTCGCAATTATGACAAGTTGTAAAGGATAATTAAAACGAAAACCACTTTCATAAATACTGTTTGTCAATGTAGAAAAACCGGCATTACAAAATGCCGAAATTGAATGAAAAATGGAGAAAAAAGCTTTGTCTGAAAAACGTTCTATTTGGCTTTTATCTAGACTTAAAAATATTAAAATAGCAGCAACAAGTTCTACAGTAATAGTAATGACAATAATGTGTTTTAAGGTTTTAAATACGTCACCAATTTTTTGTGAATTGGTCATTTCTGATAGCGTAAGTTGATTTTCGTAGGTTGTTCCTCCTTTAAAAAAATAACTAAAATAACTCGCAAATGTTAAAATTCCCAAACCACCAACTTGAATTAAAAACAAGATAATTGTTTGTCCAAATAAAGTGAAATAAGTACTTGTATCCACAACAATTAATCCTGTAACACAAACCGCACTTGTAGATGTAAACAATGCATCAATAAACGAGATTCCATTATAGGTTGCTTTTGGAAGCATTAATAATAAAGTTCCTACTAAAATTATGGATAAAAAACTAAAAATAAATAATTGTGCTGGGTTTAAGTAAGTTCGAGTTAAGTTTAATTTTAGCTCAAAAAACTCTCTAATAAATGATAAAATTACTGCTAAAACCACCCAAGTTGGATTGGCTAAAATCAAGTCGGTTTTAAAAGCTTCGCCGATGAAAATGTATAAGAAAAGAATGTATAAAGAGTAACTTACTGTGATAAAATCAAAAAGAAAAAATTTTCGTTTTAAAAGACTTTTATTGGCAAAATACCTTACAATAGTTGATGATATTCCTAAAGTGATAACTATGAAGTAAAAACCATCAATAATTTGCTGAAAGAGAGTGTTTTGGGCAAATCCAAAATCTATGATAAAGGCAAAAATTCCTATAACACTTGCCCAAAATGCGGTATTATGTAATTTTTTATTTTTAAATATCATTCTCAAAAATACTAAAAATTATTCTACTTGGAAGAAAATAGCAAGCATGAAAAAACCTCAAACTTTCGCTTGAGGTTTTAAAATTTATGAACCAGATTCAGTTCTTGATTCTGTTTTTTTAGAGCCTTTTCGGATTTTTACGAAAAGCTCACTTTTTTCTTCGTCCAATTCCATAGTAATAGTATCGCCCTCAGTAAGTTTCGAGTTTACAATTTCTTCAGCAAGAGCATCTTCTACATATTTTTGTATAGCTCTTTTGAGAGGTCTTGCACCATATTTTTTATCAAAACCTTTGTCTGCTATGAAATCTTTTGCTTTGTCACTGATTTGTAACGTATATCCTAAATCAGAAATTCTTTGCAATAATTTATTCAATTCTATATCAATAATTGAATGAATATCTTCTTTTTCAAGAGCATTGAAAATGATAACATCATCAATTCTATTTAAAAATTCGGGAGCAAATGATTTTTTCAATGCACCCTCAATGACAGATTTTGCATACTCCTCAGTTTGTGCACTTTTTGAAGCAGTTCCAAACCCAACGCCACTTCCGAAATCTTTAATTTGACGAGCACCAATATTGGATGTCATGATGATAATCGTATTTCTAAAATCGATTTTTCTTCCTAAACTATCAGTAATAAATCCATCATCTAAAATTTGCAACAACATGTTGAAAACATCAGGATGCGCTTTTTCAATTTCGTCTAAAAGTACAACTGCATAGGGTTTTCTTCGAACTTTTTCGGTTAATTGTCCTCCTTCTTCATAACCAACATATCCTGGAGGTGCACCAATTAAACGGGAAATCGCGAATTTTTCCATGTATTCACTCATGTCAATCCGAATCAAAGAATCTTCAGAATCAAATAATTCTTTCGCCAAAATTTTAGCTAATTGTGTTTTTCCAACACCCGTTTGTCCTAAGAAAATAAACGAACCAATAGGTTTGTTTGGGTCTTTCAACCCAACTCTATTTCTTTGAATTGCTTTTACAACTTTAGTAACAGCTTCATTTTGTCCAATTACTTTTCCTTTAATTA
>JANQTK010000247.1 GCA_030731695.1 Polaribacter sp. | reverse complement strand
GTAAAAGAATTTAACATTGATGCAATTGAACTGTCAATTTCTTGAACCGCAAATGAAAATAAAAACACAGGAAAAAACGTACCTAAAAATGCCGTGTAAAAGATATACTTCCATTGGTTTTTCTTGATTTTTTTCAAACTAGAAAACCCAACTATCAATAATAAAATAGAAGAAGTGGTAATACGCAAAGCTCCTAAAGGAATGGGCTGAAACCCCAATAACGCCTTTTTAATCAAAATATAGGAACTACCCCAAACTAAAGAAAGTAAAATAAGAAACAACCATTTTCGTTGTTGTAAATTCATAAGGCATCATCTTGAAAGTGCAAAATTCTGATAATTATTGTGATGCGCTCCCTTTTAATTGATAAATTTGTAACATATTTAAATCAATAAACCTTATGAACACAAAAAATATCATTTTAAGTTTTGCAATTACCTGTTTTATTCTTGTAAGTTGTAAAAAAGAAGTAGCAAAAGTAGATTTACCAGTTGCAAAAACTCAAGTTTCGTTAGCAATTTCGGGAATGACTTGCGAAATTGGTTGTGCAAAAACCATTCAATCAAAATTATCAAAAAAAGAAGGCGTTTTAGATGCCAAAGTTGTTTTTGCTGATAGCATTGCCACCATCGAATTTGATGCTAATAAAATATCTGAAAAAGACTTAATTGCTTTTGTTGATGGCATTGCAGGTGGTGATTTATACAAAGCTTCTATCAACAAAAAAGAGGCACATTCTTGTACAGAATCTTGCAAAAAAGATTGCGACAATAAAACCGCTACAAAAATGGAATGTAAAAAAGATTGTAAAATGGCTTGTTGTGCAGACAAAAAAAGTTAGTTTTCACTTTTCTTAAAATAAAAAAGCAGGCAACTAGTTGCCTGCTTTTTTTTAGTAAACTTTTTTAATTAAAAGTTATATCCTGTCCAAGCAAAAGCTGTTTTGTTTGCTCCTCCTGTTGTTCCTGCAGTGGCATTGATTGTTGCTCCAGTAACCGTTTTGTTATCAGCAATGTTTAAGCCATTTGCGGTATTTCCAACAACTGTAATTGTAGTTGCTGCAGTAGCATCTCCCTTAGAATCTGTTAAGTCAACAAAATCAGCAAAGCTTGCTCCAACTCCAACTGCTACATACGCATTTGTAACTATTGCAGTTGCTCCTCTTCTAATTTTAATAGCATCTGTTAATTCAATGGCAGCATTATTTATAATTGTAACACCATTGACAGTAAATACAGATTGATTGATATCTGAAGGAGAGTTTCCATCAAGATTTCCATCAGCTTCAATTCCTCTTGGATCAGAAGTTACAGCAACATAACCAGCTTCTCTTACACCATATAAGTTTGTACAAGTACCCACATATCCTTGTGTAAAATCGAACATATCATCTTTTGCATTTACAACTAAAATGTTTGAAGCATTTACTGTACCTCCAAAAAATTCGATTCCGTCATCATCACCATCTATAATAGCAATGTTAGACAATACAGTTCCTGAACCAACTCCATTCAAAGTCAATCCATTGTGTTCAGCTTCGTCATCAATTCTTGCTCCAGTATATTCTAAAATTACATAGTTTAAAATTCCTGAGTTATCGTTAGCAACTGAACCACCAAATAAAATTGAATTTTTTACTTCGGTTGCAGCATTACTTTCTGAACCATTTTGACGGCTTAAAGGTGCTTTTCCGTTTATAATTAAACCACCCCAATCACCAGCTTTTGGGCTTGTTGCGCTTGAAGTAAATTTGATAGGATTAGCAGCTGTTCCGTTTGCAATTATTTTTCCTCCTTTTTCTACTAAGATGTAAACATCAGTCCCACCAGCTAAAGCATTGATAGTAACACCAGCCTCAATAGTTAATGTTGCGCCATCTTTTACTAGTAAAGCTCCAATTAAGTTGTGAGCAACTCCTGATTTTAATGTTAAATCTGATGTTAAATTTCCTGCTAAGTTTTGTACAGTTACTTCTCCACCTACATTTCCATTGTTATCATCATCACTTAATGAACATCCAGTAAAGATTAATGAAGCGATTGTTACGATTGATAAAATTGTTTTTTTCATTGTATTTGTTAGTTTGTTAAATGATTTATTTATGCTGCAAAGTTGTGGTAATTATGTTCTCTAGTGTTTACGTAAACATTAAAGAATTGTTATAAAAACCTCATCTTTTTAAAAATTATACGAAAATCCTAAACTTAAGTTAACACCTCTTTTATAATTACTTAACACTACGTTATCACCTCCATTAAACCCAGCTCTTGATAATTGAAAATCAGGATTTAATAAGTTGGTTGCTTTTAATTTAATGCTGTAATTTTTATTAAATTCATACGAAGAAACCAAATCTAATGTTGGAATTCCTTTTTCTAAAATGTTTTCAAAACCTCTAGTTCCAATAGAATAGACTCTTTCGCTGAAATAGTTAAATACCAAAGATGAAATCAACGTGTTTTCATTGTATTTTTTATTGAATGTAATATCCGCATTCATTAAAAATGGGGTAGCTCCTTCTAATTGACTAGTTCCGCTAGTAAATTGTGCAATAGAACTTGAATCTAAATTCACATTCGAAAACAATACTGATGAATTTAAACCACCAATAATTTCAAAATCTTTATCTTCTACTTTGTAAATACTTTTTCTAGCTTCTAGTTCTAAACCGTACACACTTGCGTCATTTCCAACATTCAAATAGGTAAGTGTGTTTCCTCCTGATGGAATCTCAGTTCTAGCAATTGGGTTTTGAATATATTTATAAAAACCAGTTACAGAAATCAATTCTGATGAAGACATATAGTATTCGTATTTTGCATCGAAATTATAATTATCAGAAGGTTTTAAATCAGGATTACCTTGAGATGAAAAAGTTACATCTTGATATTTAAAAGGTGCTGTTTCTTTAAACTGAGGAAAAGTATACGATTGACTTCCTGCAATTCTTAAAATGCTATTTTCATTAAAATTATATTTCAAGTTAAAATTTGGTAAAATATAAGTTCTATCTAAATTTGATGCACCATCAATTGATGATTGAGCAATATTGGTATTATAAGTAACTCTTTGTTGCGCTTTTTCGAATCTACC
>JANQTK010000246.1 GCA_030731695.1 Polaribacter sp. | reverse complement strand
GTAACTCCAGCCATATAACCACCCAACATTTCAGCAATTAATTGATTGTTATCTCCGTAAACTAACTTTCCTAAAATTACAATTGCAATTGGAAAACCAATAGTTAAAATACCAGGCAACATCATTTCACGTAATGCAGCTTTTGTAGAAATTTCAACACATTTACCATATTCAGGTTTTCCAGTTCCTTCCATAATTCCAGGAATTTCTTTGAATTGACGACGAACTTCATACACCATATCCATGGCAGCTTTTCCAACAGAATTCATTGCCAAAGCAGAGAAAACCACTGGAATCATTCCTCCAACAAACAACATCGCTAAAACTGGCGCTTTAAAAATATTGATTCCGTCAATTCCAGTAAAAGTTACATACGCAGCAAATAAAGCCAACGAAGTTAACGCAGCAGAAGCAATTGCAAAACCTTTTCCAGTTGCTGCAGTTGTATTACCAACTGAATCTAAAATATCAGTTCTTGTTCGCACTTCTTTTGGTAATTCACTCATTTCAGCGATACCACCAGCGTTATCAGAAATTGGTCCGAAAGCGTCAATGGCTAATTGCATAGCTGTTGTTGCCATCATTGCAGAAGCAGCTAAAGCTACTCCGTAAAAACCTGCAAAAGCATAAGAAGACCAAATTGCAGCTGCAAATAACAACACTGTTGGGAATGTAGAAATCATTCCAGTTGCCAAACCAGCAATCACGTTTGTTCCTGCTCCTGTTGAAGATTTTTGTACAATTGCCAAAACTGGTTTTGTACCTAAACCTGTATAATATTCAGTTACAGATGATATAACACCACCCACAACCAATCCAACAATAGTCGCATAAAAAACACGCATTGAAGAAATTTCTTTAGATCCTTCACCGTAAAAATCCATAGTCATTACTTCTGGTAACATAAAATCTACCAAGAAAAAACAAGAAATTAAAGTTAATACAATTGAAACCCAATTTCCTTTGTTTAACGCTCCTTGCACTTGTGCTTCTTTAGCGTCATCACTTGAAATTTTAACTAACATTGTTCCAATGATAGAAAATAAAATTCCGAAACCAGCAATTGCCATTGGTAATAAAATTGGTCCAATTCCGCCAAAAGCATCATTGATACTTCCTCCCATATCTTTAATTACATAGTTTCCTAAAACCATTGCCGCTAAAACTGTTGCAACATACGATCCAAATAAATCAGCTCCCATACCAGCAACATCACCTACATTATCTCCAACGTTATCAGCAATTGTAGCAGGATTACGTGGATCATCTTCAGGAATTCCTGCTTCTACTTTTCCAACTAAATCAGCACCAACATCAGCAGCTTTTGTATAAATTCCTCCACCAACTCTTGCAAATAATGCAATAGACTCAGCTCCTAATGAGAATCCAGCCAATGTTTCTAAAACGATGGTCATTTGTTCGGTTGATGTCCAAACTCCACCCATAAAATAATTGTAGAAAAATATAAAGAAAGCTGTTAACCCAAGAACTGCCAAACCTGCAACTCCAAGTCCCATTACGGTTCCACCACCAAAAGATACTTTTAATGCTTGTGGTAAACTTGTACGAGCTGCTTGTGTTGTTCTTACGTTTGTTTTAGTTGCAATTTTCATCCCCATATTTCCAGCAAGTGCCGAGAAAAATGCTCCGAAAATAAAAGCAACCACAATAAGGATGTGTGTTGTTGGAACTATAAACGAAATTCCAGCTAACACAATACTTGCACCAACAACGAAAATTGCTAATAATCTATATTCTGCTTTTAAGAAGGCCAAGGCTCCTTCATATATATAATCTGAAATTTCTTTCATTTTACCATCTCCAGCATCTTGTTTCAATACCCAAGCTCTTTTGACATACATAAAAAGTAAGCCAATAATTGCCATTACAATTGGCACATAAATCATTAATTCCATAAAGTGTAGTTAATTTGATTAGTTTTAAATGGCGGTAAAAGTAATAAAATCATTATGAAATAAAAAACCTCAAAAAATTAATATTTTAAGAGGTTCTTATTTTTTTGGATACTATTTTATTAAATTGAGAAATAATTCGTCTTTTTATATTCACTATTATTATATCTCTCAACACAATCTTGATAAATTTTTTCAGATTCAGATGCATCTCCCCAACCTCCAACAGCTACTTTTTTCTTTTCCAAATCCTTGTAAACTTGAAAAAAATGCTCAATTTCTTTCAATCTATGTGGATTTAAATCAAAAATGTCTTTTTTATTATTCCACATTGGATCTGAAACTGGAACACAAATTATTTTTTCATCTGGTCCTTTTTCATCAGTCATATGAAAAACTCCAATTGGTTTTACTTCCATAACACACATTGGAAAACTTGGTTCATGACCTAAAACCAAAACATCTAGTGGATCACCATCCAAAGCCAACGTTTCAGGTACAAAACCATAATCTGCAGGATACATCATGGATGAAAATAGCATTCTGTCAAATCGGATTTTATTCAATTTAAAATCATATTCGTATTTGTTTCTACTTCCTTTTGGAATTTCAATAAGCACATCAAAAGTTATATTCATTTTTTCTTTTTTTATTTTCTGTGAACAAAAATAGGGAATTGTATCGCTAAAATCAGGAATTTTTAAACAGAATTACGCAAAGGTTTTCGAATTAAACCATGAAAAAAGCCTTTCATTTTTTGAAAGGCTTTTTTTGATTTTTTGTTATTTTTTCAAGTACAATACTTCTTTTACTGCTTTTACGACATCATCCGAATTTGGAATCCATTTTTCAAATAATGCCGATGAATAGGGAGCAGGAGTATCTGCAGTGGTGATTCTTTTGATAGGTGCATCTAAAAAATCGAATGCTTCACTTTGTATTCTATAAGTAATTTCGGATGAAACACTTGCAAATGGCCAAGCTTCTTCTAAAATTACCAATCTATTTGTCTTTTTTACTGATTTTACGATGGCTGCATGATCCATAGGACGGACTGTTCTTAGGTCAATAATTTCTATAGAAATATTTTCTTTCGCCAATTCTTCAGCAGCTTTGTAGGCTTCTTTGATTATTTTCCCAAATGAAACTACGGTAACATCAGTTCCTTCTCTTTTAATATCAGCAACTCCAATTGGAATCAAATATTCTCCTTC
>JANQTK010000245.1 GCA_030731695.1 Polaribacter sp. | reverse complement strand
CTTCAATTTTAAGATATTGAAGTAACATTATTGTTCTAGCATCAATAATTTCTTGAGTTTTGATCATTTGAAAAGCTTCCTCAAAAGAGATTTCTAACACTTCAATTTCCTCATTTTCAGCGGCAACTCCCCCTCCATTTTCAGTTTTGTTTTGATCAAAATATTCTCCAATAAAAAGATGTACTTTTTCTTTTAAAATTCCTGGAGATAAAAAAGAAGTAGTCACTTTTTTTACGGATGAAATTTTATACCCAACTTCTTCTTCAGTCTCACGAATCGCAGTAATTTCGGGAGTTTCATTAGCATCCATAGCACCACCAACAACTTCAATCAAATAACCGTTTTGAATTCCTGCTATAAAAACGGGCATTCTAAATTGTTTTGTTAAAATTACTTTTTTAGTTTTTGGATTGTACAATAAAATGGCAATCCCATCATTTTTACCATACACTTCATGAGTAAGATTTACAGTTTTTCCGTTTTTAAAAGTAAAATCAAAATTGACTTGCTCTAAAGTTCCCCAAAAACATGAAATAATTGTTGAAGTTACATTTTTTACTTTCTTTGGAATATTCATAGTGTTTTTACGTTTTTGAATTTTAATAAACTAAAGTACATATTTCTGAATTCAAAAAATAAATTTTCAAAAGAAATACATTCTAAAAATTAAGGAAATAGAAACAAATTTAAAACCATTAACTTCTGTTGTGAAATGTTTTATAAATTCTTATTACTTTTACAAATCGATACTTATTATTTATCATGATTAAATCCATCATTCGCGTTTTAAGTCTTTTAGTGCTTATATTTTTTACACAAATAACTGTAGCTCAATTAAGTAAAAAACATTTTATTCCGCCATTAACTTCTAGTGATGGTTTTACGGATCAGTTTATTTATATTTCTACGCCAAAAAATGCAAACGTAGGTTATAAAATTATACCTGTAGGAAATCCGGATTTACCCTCATATTCTGGTGTCGTATCTAAAAATAATCCAGTACAACAGTCTGTGTTGGATTTAAATGGAAATGTTGATAATGACGATGATACCCAACTGCATGTTCGATGGTCAAATATTCTTGGAGTTATTAGTAATAAAGGATTTATTATTGAAGCTGAAGATGTAATTTATGTTTCTGTAAGGGTTCGCTCTGCAGGACCAAATAAGTTTCATGCTGGTGCATTAGTTAGTAAAGGAAATTCGGCTTTAGGAAAACAATTTAGGGTTGGTGGTTTTGTAAAAGAGGGTCCTGCTGTTAATAACCACATTACCTTTGCTTCTATCATGGCAACTGAAGATGCTACTTCAGTTACAATTAGTAATATTTCATCTAATGTTTCAATTATAAACTACACAGGTCCAATTCCAATAACATTTACATTAAATGAAGGCGAAAGTTATATCATTGCTACTCAAACAAATGTAACTAATGGTGCTGATGCAAAAGATATTATTGGAGCTTTAATTTCAAGTGATAAAAATATTGTAGTAAATAGTGGTTCTGCATTTGGAAGTTTTGCAAATCCTAATGGAAATGTAGATTATGGGTTTGACCAAATTGTAGATGCCACAAAAATTGGAAAAGAATATATATTAGTAAGAGGTGCAGGAGGCAATGAATTTGAAAACGCTCTAGTTATAGCGCACGAAAATAATACGGATGTTTCTGTTGGTGGAACGAAAATTGTAACCTTAAATGAAGGTGAGTATGTAGTCATTGAGGGTAATAGCTACAATACAAATGGAAATATGTACATCAATACCACAAAACCTACTTTTGTATACCAAGGTGTTGGAGGAACAGATAGTCCTGCAAATCAAGGTTTGTTTTTTGTACCACCTTTGAGTTGTGAAAATATTGGCGATGTTGACAATATTGCTTTAATTGATCAAGTTGATAATTCTGGAAGTTTATTTATTGGAGGTGTAACTATCGTAACAAATATTGGGGCAAATGTTACCATCAATGGTAATGATATTAGAAGCATAAGTGGTTCTCAAGGACCGTTTAATGTTAATGGAAATCCAAATTATGTAACTTATAAAGTAACTGGTTTAACTGGAAATATTAGTGTAAGTAGTGATCAAGAATTGTATTGTGCTTATTTTAATGCTAGTGGTGCTGCTGCATCTGGAGCATTTTATTCTGGTTTTCCTTCAGCACCTGAAATTAATTTCGAAACCACTGTTGCTGCTTTAGGAAGTTGTATTCCAAACGTAACTTTAGAAGCGGCTAATACGGATATTTTTGATAGTTTTCAATGGCAATATTTTAATGAAACTAACGGGCTTTGGGAAGTAAGATCTACAAATTCTAGTTACAAACCTTTAGAAACTGAGCCTGGGAAATATAAATTAATTGGAATTGTAAATTGTACAGGAGCAACTTTCGAATCTGTAGAAATCCCTGTAAGTATTTGTCCTGATGATTTTGATGGTGATCTAATTATTGATAATTTAGATGTTGATATAGATAATGATGGAATTTTAAATACTACTGAATCTCTTGGAAATGCGACATTAAATTTGGCTGACAAAGACAATCCTCAAATTATTTTTCAAGATACATCTACAAATTCTACTATCATTTCTAGCGTTTACACTTCAAGCGAAGCTACAAATACATTTACTGGTCAAAACTCAGGAGATTTTGTTTCAGTAGTAAATCCTGCTCCATCATCAAATGAAATTTATGAATTGAATTTTACTCAAAATATCAATTTTTTATTTAAGCAAAGTGCTATTGGAAATCATGTGGTAAATGAAGGTGAATTTTTCACCATAAAAATTGGCCCAAGCAATAAAAACATTACTCTTTTAGATCCTAATGATCAACTTTTAATTGATACAAATTTTGATGGCGAATTTGAATCTAATGTAACTTCAATTTCAGCCTCCGAAATTCGTTTTAAATTCAAAGCAAATCTTCCAGGAAATCAAAGCACGTTTCAATTTATTGCAAATCAGGTTAATCAAATTATTTTTGAACACAATTTAGCTGGCGCAAGTAGTTCCTCAACTTTCAATGGTTTTATTCAATTAACCACTTTCTCCAAAGATTCTGACGGAGATGGCATTGAAGATATGTTTGATGTGGATTCTGATAACGACGGAATTCCAGATATTTCAG
>JANQTK010000244.1 GCA_030731695.1 Polaribacter sp. | reverse complement strand
GAGCAAATTAGTTTTTGTTATGCAACTAAAGAAAAATTTTATGTTTTAGGTGATTTCTTATATGAGATTGGGAGTGAATATTCTTTTAAAAAACACACTTTACCAACAGCTTTCTATAGTGAAATTGGCACACCAATAATGAATAAGTTGCACCAAAAACTCATTATCAATTCGAAATCAACCAACGTTTATTATAGTTTTGAAAATGGAAAATTTTCGAAATCGAAACTAAATAATACCACCGATTTTATCCAAAATACCGCAATTACGGATAATGCCATTTGGGTTTGTACACCAAATGGTGTTTATAAAAATGATTTGGTCACCAATCAAAACAAAACATATTTTTCCGATAAAAATATATCCTATATTTTTAAAGATAAAAACAACAATTATTGGGTTTCAACGCTCAATAAAGGAGTGCTATTTATCAAAGATTTTTCGAATAATTTTATTGAGTTACAACCCAAGCCAAATTCACTGGCTCTAGGCAAAAATGCCATTTTTATTGGGTCAGAAAAAGATTTAATTTACAAATTGAATCTTGATAATCTTCAGACTGAAATCATTCATCAAAGTAACAGCAATCATGTAATTAGTCAAATTTTAGCAGACACTATCTATGAAAAAATATTTTTCACCTCTTCCAAATTCACTATTTTAAACAACCAAAACAAAATTATTCATGACATTTCTATTGCCATAAAAGACATTAAAAAAGTAGATGACAAATATTTTTCATTTGCAGCAAGTGGACTTTTGGGAATTTTTTATGTGGATAAAAATTTAAAAAGTAGTTGGGATTATATCTTTGATAAAAATAAAAATAAAGATTTTTCAGGATTCAATCAATCCGTATTTTTAAACAATACAAACGGAAAATCTACTGAATACAACCCAACAAATAATAACATTTATTTTGCTACAAACAATGGATTAATTGCCATTACAAATGATGGAAAATCAGAAGAAATCAAGTATAAAAACCAAACTATTTATTTGGTAAAAATCGAAAAATATAAAGACAAAATTATCGGATTATCAACCTCAGAAAAATTGTACTCCATCAATTCTAAAAATGAAATTTCTGATTTTATACTGCCCAATTTTATTGCAAAAGAAAAGTTCAGTCGATTTTTTATAAGAAATCATTTTTGCTATTTATTTACTGCAAACAGCATTTATGAATTCGATTTCGAAACTCAAATCACAAAAAAAGTAATGTCGCTAAGCAATGATATTGAAGCCTCTGATGTTATTTTAAAAAATAACAAACTTTACGTTGCTACTTCAAAAGGAATTGTGATAAAAAACAGGAACGAAATTGACAATTTTCCGAAACCAAAATTAATCATTAATGAAATTTTCATTAATGGAGAGCGAATCGAAATCAATCAATTAAACGAGCTAAATAGATATCAAAATGATGTTGAAATTCAATTTTCTACATTAACATTTGTTCCCAATGAAAATTATGCTGTCTCATACAAAATCAATACTACTGATTGGAAAACGTTGGATATTACTGATAAAAATCTAAAACTTTCGTCTTTATCTCCAGGAAAATACAGCATTCAGTTGGCAATAAATGATAACAATGCTAAGATTGATTTGCAAACGATTCAGTTCACCATTAAAAAACCATTTTGGTTGCATCCATTTTTTATAATTGGATTTGTTGCTGTTTTTATGGGATTCGTTTACTGGATTTACAACTTCCAAATCAGAAAAATTGAAAAAAGAAATCAATTGCAATTGGAAAAAATAAATCTAGAAAAAAATGTGAATCAGTCAAAATTAAAAGCCATCAAATCGCAAATGAATCCGCATTTTTTCTACAATGCTTTGAATACGATTCAATCCTATATTTTGTCAAATGATAAAAAACAAGCCGTAAATTATTTGTCAAAATTCTCGAATTTAACACGAACAATTTTAGAAATGACCGAAAAAGAAACCATTTCTGTTGCAGAAGAAGCAAAAACACTTGGATTGTATTTAGACATTGAAAAAGCGCGTTTTGAAGAAGATTTTGAATATCAAATTTTGATTGATACAACTATTGATGCAGAGAATATCAAAATTCCAACAATGTTGTTGCAACCTTATGTTGAAAATGCCGTAAAACATGGATTGTTACACAAACAAGGTAAAAAATTAGTGACCATTCACTTTCAAAAAAATGCTGAAAACATCAAAATTAGTATTGATGACAATGGCATTGGTCGTCAAAAAAGTGGAGAATTAAATGCCATAAAAAACAAAAATCATCAATCTTTTGCTTCTGAAGCCACCCAAAATAGAGTGAATTTACTCAATCAATACAATCAAAAAAATATTTCAATTCAGTTTATTGATAAAACAAATTTGAGCCAACAATCTATTGGAACTACTGTTGTTTTTGAAATTCCAATCACTTTTTAATATGAAAGCAATCATTATCGACGACGAAAAAAGAGCCAGAGTTTCATTATCATTATTGATAAAAGAATATTGTCCAAATGTAAAAATTGTCGCAGAATGTGAAAATCTTCCTGAAGGCGTAAAAGCCATCAGAAAACACAATCCAGATTTGATATTATTAGATATTGAAATGCCTGGACATAGTGGATTGGAATTGTTGGATTTTTTTGATGAAAATGACGTAAATTTTTCCATTATTTTCACGACAGCTTATAACGAATATGCCTTGCAAGCATTCAAATTTTCAGCAATTGATTATTTATTGAAACCCATAAATCCTGAGCAATTGATGGACGCAATTGCTCGTTTGGAAAAACAAAAACAGAAATTAGAAAACTTCAAAATTCTGAAAGAAAATTTACAACAAGAAAGTTTGAGTAAAATTGCAGTTCCTTCAGGAAATACCTTGATATTTATTGATACCACAAAAATTGCTTATATCAAAGGTGAAGGTTCTTATGCTGAAGTTTTTTGCACAACAGGAACAAAAAATTTAGTGAGCCGAAATTTAAAAAACTTTGAAGATATTTTATGCTCAAACAAACGTTTTATTCGTGTTCATAAATCGTATATTGTTAATTTTGAGCATGTTATTTCTTTCAATAAATCTGATGGAGGTAGTTTAGAATTAAACACAGGAATTCATATTCCAGTTTCATCAGAAAGAACAAC
>JANQTK010000243.1 GCA_030731695.1 Polaribacter sp. | reverse complement strand
ATTTGATTTTTACTGATTTCGTACTGTACTTTTGCAACCGTTAAATTTTCTTTTGCAAATAATACGTTCAAATAGCCATTAACAACAAATAGCGAAATATCATTCTCGATTTTTTGCAAATCCAATTTGCTAGATTCTACTCCTAATTGAGCTTGCTTATACGTATTTGTATTTCTAAAACCGTTAAAAACAGTAATTCCAGAACTCATATTTAAAGATCCTCCAAAAAAACTTGTGCTTACACGACTGTTGGTTACAGGACTAAAACCAGTACCAAAGTTAAAATTACCACCTGTACTTGCATTTAAGTTTGGTAGAAAATTTCCTTTAGAAATATCAACATCTTTCTTTGCAGATTCAAGATTTAATTTATTTTGCTGAATGGTAATGTTTTTTTCAAGAGCACGATCTACGCATTCTCTTAATGTCCATTGTTTTTGAGAAAATGTATTTACTACAGATAAAATAGCAATACAAAAAGTGAGTTTTAATTTCAAAACTTGATATTTTTTTGGTTGATTAACAAACTATTCCCAAAATAAAACTTTTGGAAATGTATTCATAAGACGAACAATTGAAAAAATTGTTACAGAAAATCAGCGTAAAATTGCAGCTATTTTTGAAGTTTCTTGTTATATCTGTATAAAGAATACAACAAAATACCTACCAACAAATACGGGAAGATCATCAAATAGGTAATTCCATCATTCACTCCTTCAGCCATTTTATTATCTCCACTTTCTACAACTGCTTTACACATAGCACATTGTGAATATGAAAATTGAAAACAAAAAAACAATAAAAAACTAATTAATATTTTCTTAATGCACATAATAAGGAGAAATCATCAAGTAAATAACAACACCTGTAATAGCAACATATAACCACAAAGGAAAAGTCTTTTTAGCAATTTTTTTGTGTCTTTCAAAATCCCCTAATTTGGCATACATATAGGTTGTAAGCACTAAAGGTATAATAATGATAGATAATAAAATATGTGAAATTAAAATAAAGTAATACACATATTTAATGAAACCTTCACCTCCAAATTTCGTAGAATCAGAAGTGATGTGATACGCAATATACATCAATAAAAATGCTAATGAACAAGCAATGGCAAATGTATTTAGTTGTTCGTGCAATTTTCTATTGCCTTTTTTGATAGCCATAACAGCAGCAATTAATGTAATAGCCGTAATTCCATTAATAGTTGCATAAATGGGTGGTAAAAAAGACAAAGGCGATACATCAAATCCCAATCTTTTTAGATTGATACTAAACAATGCAGCCACTGCAATCGGAATTACAATGGATAACGCTGTAATAAATTTCTTATATTTTTGTTCTTGTGCTAAATTATTCATTTAATAATTTTTTAATATCTTCTGTTAATTCTTTAATTTGATCTGGAAAACCTTGTTCTTCAATAGCTCTGTAATACATAATCGGATTTCCAAATTCATCTTTTCTTGAACGAATAAATCCGTCTTTATCTACTAGCGCAAATAATCCTGAATGTTCAAAACCACCATGATCTTCATCCCCTTTTCCAGCATATAATTTAAATCCATTGTTAGATAAAGCATACACAACCTCTTCTGATTTTCCCGTAAGCAAATGCCAATTTTTATGGGTAATTCCTGTTGATTTTGCATATTCTTTCAAGATTTCCTGCGAATCAATTTCTGGAGTTATAGATATAGAAGCAATCCCAAACTCAGGATTTCCAAAAAAAACATCTTGTAAAACCAACATTTTTTGATTCATTATTGGACAAATTGTTGGACATGTTGAAAAGAAAAATTCCACTACATACACTTTTCCATCATAGGAATTATTGGAAATTGTTTTACCTTCTTGATTGATAAACTCAAAATCAGGAACTTTTTCAAACCTTACTAAATCTGATTTTTGAAAACGCTGTACAATTTTTGGAATCGCATAAATACCAAATAACAAAATAATGAATGAAATCCCTATGTAAGAATAGTTTCTTTTACTCATAATCCTACTTCTTTTCTGTCAGCTTTGTTTTTATTTTTATCCTTAAAGGCTGCATAATACTCATAATACAAAACGTTGATATCATCTTTCAATTTATCCTTCAATTCAGCAACAGCGTTCATATTATACCCATATAATTTTCCATCAATAGCATCTTTATCATCTGTTCTTCCTCTTAAATTTCCGTATTTATCAATGATAAAAGCTTTGGATGAGCCATAATTTTGAAGCGGTTCATTTACAGAAAAACTCTCATAAAAAACAGCAATCAAGTCTTTTTGAACAGGAATAAATTTCCAATTTTTCATGTCTGTAAAAGCGGCAATTTGTTTTTTCAATTCAGCAACTTCTATCTCCTTTTCTGTTGGATAGAGTGCAATGATCTGAAATTGTTTGAAATCGATGAACTTTTTGTAAATCTTTTCATTTAAGTTTAATAATCTTGATTTACTTCCGGAAACATCCTCTCCAATAAAACAAACTACAGAAACATTCTCTTTTAAGGTGGTATTTTTTGAGGAATCTATTTCAGTTATATCAATAATATTTTGGGTCAATATGGGTAATTTTGTAAAGTTATTTTTCCCAGTAGAAAGAATTAAAAAACAGATTAATGGAAAAATAAACAACAAAAACAGTACGACTCTTTTTTTTGTAAGGAATTTCATTTTAGTAAAAAACTTATGTTTATAGGTAAAAAAAAGGTGGTTAAAACCACCTAAATTTATTATGTTAAGACCATTGAACTAATGGCCCAAGTGTGTCAAATAAATAACCACCTTCTATTAAAAGTAAGGTTACTAAATAGCAGATTAAGAAAACTGCTGTCCAAACAATCGATCTTCTGAACCATTTTTTTTCACCTTCCATGTGCATAAAAGCCCAAGTAATTCCGTAAGCTTTAGCTAGTGTTAAAATGATGAAAATCCAGTTTAATGGGCTCGTTCCTAAAAAGTTTGTTAAGTGCAAACTCTCTGGCTTGTATATTCCTAAAAAAACCTCAACAATTGTAATAACAGACAAGATAAAGAATACATACCATATTCTTTTTACATTCGATTCGTGTGCGTGTGCCATTTTATTTAATGCTTTTTAAATTATACCAAGTAGAAAAATGTAAATACAAATACCCAAACTAAATCTACAAAGTGCCAATACAATCCAACTTTTTC
>JANQTK010000242.1:10480-13933 GCA_030731695.1 Polaribacter sp. | reverse complement strand
GCATCAAAAGTACGGTTTGCTGCAAAATACTTTAACAATGCGTTGCGTTGAGTTAATACTTTATTGTAAGAAATTAAATCGTTTAAATAGGATTTGTTTTGCTGAGAAATGACACCATCCATAAATTTTCTACGAGTTTCACTGCCTTCTGTAACCAAATCTCTATCAGCAGGAGAAATAATAACTAAAGGAAATTGACCAACATGTTCTGAAAATTTCTCGTAAATTTTATCATTCCTTTTCAGTACTTTTTTTTGTCCTTTTTTTAAGCTACAAACAATTTTTTCTGGCCTTTCGTTAATCAAATAATCACCTTCAATCATAAAAAAAGAAGCATTGTGATTGATATTTTGAACCGCAACTGTATTAAAGTAACTTTTGGCAAAAGACAAATAATAAATGGCATCCAAAACATTTGTTTTTCCAACGCCATTATTACCCACAAAACAATTTATTTTCTTCTGAAAATCAAAAGTTTGAGACTCAATATTTTTAAAATTAACGATGGATATTTTTTGAAGATACATTCCTTTATTATTACTTCTAAATTGAATCGCAAATTATCGAAAATTTTACAAAATAAGCGCTTTTAAAATCCAATTAAAAAAACTATTTTTGTGCCCACAAATTTTTAAAGAAAGATGGCAACATATAAGAAGAGAGGATACAAACCAGGAAACAAAAAAGAAGAAAATAAATCTGATGAATCAGCTTATGAAACTGCTGGTGTATTGAATACTTTGGATGAAACAGCTTCAAAATCTGAACAATGGATTGAAAAAAACAGCAAACCTTTGATGATTATTTTAATCAGTTTGGTAGTTATTTTCTTGGGTTATCTTGGATATAATAAATTTATTGAAGAACCTAAAGAAGCAGAAGCTGCAGATGAATTGGCTTTTCCAAGAAAATACTTTGATGAAGCAGCAGTTGCTGGTGCTGGAGTTGATTCTTTATTGAATTTAGGATTAGAAGGTGCAGATGGTAAATATGGATTTGTTGATATTGCTGAATCTTACAGTGGTACAAATGCTGGAAATTTAGCAAACTATTATGCTGGTGTTTCTTATTTACAATTGAAACAATACGACAAAGCAATTGAATTTTTAAGTAAATTCAAATCTGATGACGAAATGTTAGGTCCTATTTCTTTAGGTGCAATTGGAGATGCATTTTCTGATATCAATCAACCAAAAGATGCGTTGGAATATTATGAAAAAGCAGCTAACAAAAAAGACAACGAATTTACAACTCCTTTATATTTATTTAAAGCTGGGCAAACTGCTATGAATTTGAAAGAATTTAAAAAAGCAGAAGATTTCTTTGCAAGAATTAAAGAAAATTATTCAAAATCTGATCAAGGAAGAGATATTGAAAAATTCATCAATGCTGCGAAATACGCAGAATAGTTTTTAGTTTTTAGTTGTTAGTTTTAGACCAACAACCAAAAACAATTAACTAAAAACCAAATAATGGCAACTACCAATTTATCTTATTACGACAAAACCACCATCCCAAATGCGAATTCATTTCGATTTGGGATTGTGGTTTCTGAATGGAATCCTGAAATCACTCAAAATTTAAAAAAAGGTGCTATTGATACCTTATTAGATTGTGGAGCTCAAGAAAAAAACATCATTTCTTGGGATGTTCCAGGTAGTTTTGAATTGGTTTTTGGATGCAAAAAAATGATTCAAACTCAAAAATTGGATGCAATTATTGCCATTGGAAACGTAATTCAAGGAGAAACAAAACATTTTGATTTTGTTTGTGAAGGTGTTACTCAAGGAATTATTGATTTGAATATAAAATATGATATTCCAGTGATTTTTTGCGTTTTAACAGACAATACCAAACAACAATCTCTAGATCGTTCTGGAGGAAATTTGGGAAATAAAGGCATTGAATGTGCCATTGCTGCTATTAAAATGGCAGTTTTAAAAAACACAGGAAAACCTTCTGAAAGTATTGGTTTTTAAATAACATTCCTTATCTATTTTTTAAGAATTCTTTTTACATCATTTCTTGATGTATTCCTATTATTTCTTTAAATTTGATAACTTTTAAAGTTGGAAAAATTTCTTTTATTCTTTCCAATCAAGATGCAAAAACTATGGGATTTTTAAAAAGAACAAATAAAAAATTTGAATACAAACCTCGCTTTTATAAAGGAGATGGAAGTCCATACAAAATAGAACACAAATTAGATAAATACCGAAAAACAACAGGTAAAAACAAAAATCTAAAATCAAAATTAACAGATGCAATTGGCGAGTTACGAGACTCAGAAAAAGGAGTTAACAGAACTATTATCTATATTATTTTAGTGCTTGTGTTGGTTTTTTTATTCATTATTGATTTTGATTTGTCTATATTCTTTACAAAATAATGTCAGATATTATTCAACTGTTACCAGATCATGTAGCCAATCAAATTGCTGCTGGTGAGGTCGTTCAACGTCCTGCATCAGTCGTAAAAGAATTGCTTGAAAACGCTATTGATGCTGGTGCAACTGATATTAAATTACTCATCAAAGAAGCTGGAAAAATCCTAATTCAAGTAATTGATAACGGAAAAGGCATGAGTGTTACTGATGCAAGAATGTGTTTTGAACGTCATGCAACTTCCAAAATTAGAAAAGCTGAGGATTTATTTAGCCTTCACACCAAAGGTTTTCGTGGTGAAGCGTTGGCTTCTATTGCTGCTATTGCGCACGTTGAATTAAAAACCAAACAAGAGCAACAAGAGTTAGGAACTGCAATTAAAATTGAAGGTAGCAAAATCATTTCTCAAGATTTTGTAAATACTGCAAGAGGGACAAGTATTGCTGTAAAAAACTTGTTTTATAACATTCCTGCTCGTAGAAAATTTTTAAAATCTGATACGATTGAAACGCGTCATATTATTGACGAATTTCAACGAGTAGTTTTGGCACATCCTGGAATTTCTTTTTTATTACATCACAATGATATTGAGGTTTATAACCTAAAAAGTAGTAATTTTAGAAAACGAATTGTGGCTGTTTTTGGTTCAAAAATGAATGAAAAATTGGTTCCTATTGAAGAGCAAACGGATATTGTTTCAATCACAGGTTTCGTTACAAAACCTTCTTTTTCAAAGAAAAAAAGAGGGGAACAATTCTTTTTTGTAAATGATCGATTTATAAAAAATGGGTATTTAAATCATGCAGTTGTGAGTGCTTTTGAGGGTTTGTTAGAATCAGGTTCACATCCCTCCTATTTTTTATATTTACAAGTTCCTGCAAATTCGATTGATATCAATATTCATCCCACAAAAACGGAGATTGAGTTTGACAATGCCAATGCGTTGTATGCCATGTTAAGAGCAACCATAAAACACAGTTTAGGACAATACAATGTAGCTCCGATTTTGGATTTCAATAGAGATGCCAATTTAGATATTCCATATCAACTTGAAAGAAATTCGAGTCAT
>JANQTK010000242.1:0-10380 GCA_030731695.1 Polaribacter sp. | reverse complement strand
GTAAATGACTTATTTTCGTGCAAAGAACCTTCTATTTCTCCAACAGGAAAGTCAACTTTTAAAACATTGACTTTAAACGAGATAGACAATCTATTTAACAGTTAAAATATGAATAATTTTACGGATGCTATTAAACATTTGATTATCATAAACGTAATTGTATTTATTGCGCCACAATTAATGCAAACGGATTATACAAATATTTTAGCGTTACATTTTCCAAAAAACGAACACTTTGGCTTTTGGCAATATGCAACTCATCTATTTATGCATGGTGGTTTTGCACATATTTTATTTAACATGTACGGTTTGTGGGCTTTTGGAACGCCTTTAGAACAGATGTGGGGAAAAAATAAATTTATTTTCTTTTATTTTTCATCAGGAATTGGAGCTGGTTTGATTTATACTTTGGTAAATTATTATCAATTCAATTCGATTTACGAATTATTTATTCAGGCTGGATTAACTGATAGTGAAGTAATTGCAATTTTAAAAGAAGGAAGTACAAATGATTTGAGAGTTTTAGGAGCGATATCTCAAGAACAATTTAATGAAATTTTTGCTTTATACAACACCCCTGCAGTTGGAGCATCAGGAGCAGTTTATGGTGTCTTAGTAGCTTTTGGAATGTATTTTAAAGATGCAAAATTGGCATTGATTTTCTTTCCTGTGCCAATTGCCGCAAAATATTTTATTCCCATTATGATATTAGGTGATTTATTTTTTGGAGTTACAAAATATTCTGTTGGAAATATTGCACATTTTGCGCATATTGGTGGCGCTTTGATTGGTTTTATAATTGCATTTTACTGGAAAAAAAATCAATTTAAAATGCACTGATGAGCACTCTAAACAATTTAAAACAACGATTTGAAAGAGGAACAATTGTAGAAAAATTGATTTATATCAATATTTTTTTATTTGTTTTAACTCTTTTTATGAGTGTTTTTTTAAGCTTGTATAAAAATGATACCAATTGGATGATTCACTGGTTTTCTCTTGATGCTTCAATTGATACTTTTTTATCAAAACCCTGGACAATAATTACTTACGGTTTTTTACATGCTGATTTTTTACATATTTTATTCAATTTAATTGCTTTGTATTTTATTGGGAACTTATTTATTGATTATTTTACGCAAAAACAATTGCTAACATTTTATGTATTAGGTACATTTTTTGGTGGACTATTTTATCTTTTTAGCCAAAATTATTTTCCATTATTTGAAGGAAAAACATCGGTTTTAATTGGAGCTTCAGCAGGAATTTCTGCCATATTTATTGGAATTGCAACCTATATGCCCAATTATGAATTGAAAATTCGGTTTATTGGTTTTGTAAAATTATGGTATTTGGCCGCAATTTGGGTTGGATTGGATGTTTTAGGTTTGGCTGGAGGAAATGCTGGGGGACATTTTGCACATTTGGGAGGAAGTTTGTTTGGTTTTTTATTTGTCAGCAAAGCCAGCAATAAAGAGATTGGTTTTTTAAATAATATAAGTGCTGTTTTTTCAACAAAAAAGAAACCTTTAAAAACCGTTTATAAATCTTCAAACACAAAAAAAGAAACAACAAAAAGCGATTTCACACAAAAACAAATTGACGAAATTTTAGATAAAATTAGCAAATCGGGATATGACACACTTACAAAAACAGAAAAAGAATTTCTGTTTAAACAAGGAAAAAATTAACAAAAATTGAAAAAGCTATCCATCATCAACAAAATAATTTATTTTATAAATATTGTTGTAGCCCTATTACTTTTTGCTTCTTATTTATTACCATTTATTTCTCCTGAAAAACTTCCGATTTTAGCAATTTTAAGTTTATCAGTGCCTTTTTTAATTTTTACAAATATTCTTTTTGCTGGGTATTGGTTGCTGTTTATTAAAAGACAATTTTTATTATCAGCTTCAATTTTAATTTTGGGTTGGTTAACCTTAACCCCAATTTATAAATTGTTTGAAAAGAATACACTTTCAAATAATAGCCTTTCAGTGATGAGCTATAATGTTCGTTTATTCAATCAATATGAATGGATAAATGATACTGAAATTCCAAAAAAAATTAATGATTTAATTCAAGATAATTCACCAGATATTTTATTATTCCAAGATTATTACTCTCTTGTAAATCAAGATTTTAAATATAAATATAAATACATCAATACAAAAACAGCATCAAACAAAAACGGATTGGCTATTTACTCAAGATTTCCAATCATTAATAGTGGTTCTTTGAATTTGAAGCACACTTCTAACAACATCATTTTTGCGGATATTTTGAAAGACAAAGACACTATAAGAATTTACAACCTTCATTTACAATCTTTGAAATTAAAAACGGACAAAGAGAATTTTGGACAAGAAAATTCGGAAAAATTATTGTCTATTTTGGAGGATGGTTTTAAAAAACAAGTCAATCAAACTACCATTTTTTTAGAACATGAAAAAAAGTGGAAAGGAAAAAAAATAATTGCAGGAGATTTTAATAACACAAGTTTTTCATGGGTGTATAATCAAATTTCTAAAGATAAAAAAGATGCTTTTATTGAAGCCGGAAAAGGATTTGGAAAAACATTTAACTATTGGTTTCCACTTAGAATTGATTTTATTTTGACTGATAGCACTGCAGAAATTCAACAATTTTCTTCTTTTACTCAAAAATATTCTGATCACTTTCCTATTCTTACTAGTGTAAATTGGTAAATAAAATTAGTAACTTCTTTTCTTAATAATTCTAAAAGATTTTTTCGATATTCTTTTTTTAAAGATAAAAACTACAAGACTAAACAATCTTTTAAATCTTGATATTTTCAACATGTAGAAGCTGAATTTTAATAGTTTTCCAAATTCATTTTTTATTTCAACTTCGTAATTCTTTAAAAAAGATTCTGAAAAATCATTGTATTTAAGACTTCTTTCAATATTTCTTGCGGCTATCACTCCAGACATCATGCCTGTTCCAATACCTTCTTTGTAAAAAGCATTTGCTAAGCCAGCAGCATCACCAACTAGTAAAAACCTATTGCCAATCATTTTTTGTTTTTCGAAACGATACGGAATTACCCAACCTCGCCATTTACCAATTCTTGTAGCGTTTGTAAACTTATGTTGTATGTTTTCGTTGGTTGAAATAATATTTTCAATCTCATCAATTAAATTTATGTTGTACTTTTTAATTTGATTTGAATTTCCTCCTAAAGTCACATTTGAATCTCCATTAGCAAATGGAAAAACATAAAAAAACAACGGCATATTTTTGTAAATGATTCTTACCTCTGCATCATTTCCTTTAGGTATATCTTTTACACCATTAAAATATGCTGTTACAAAAGTTGACATATTTTTAGTATCAATTTTATTGTTCGCAAGTTTTTTGGAAACGATGGATTGTGCACCATCTGCTCCCACAATAATTTTTGCTAAAATTTCTTTGCCATCTTTTAGTTTTATTAAAATACCAGCAGGTTTTTCTTCTAAACTTTTAACTCCATTTCCAAATTCTTTCTGAGCATACGTTTCAGAGAGATGTTCTACTAAAAAATGATCAAAATCAATTCTTTTTGCATAAGAAATAAGCATGTCTCTGTCTTCACTTTCTGAAAAAAGAATATGTTGTTTGTTATTTATATGAAGTTTAATTCTTTTAGAATGTAAAAATTTAGGGTGATTTAAAAACTCTTCAAAAAGATTATTTCCTAAAAGTTTCATAACCTTATACGCATATAAAATTAATCCATCACCACAGGCTTTATCTCTGGGAAAAATCTCTTTATCTATAATATAATGAGATATTTTAAGGTTGGATAACATTAAAGAAGTAGCTGCACCAGAAGGTCCTGCACCAATAATACAAACATCCGTTTTAATCATAAAGTATAAAACTATAAAATTACTGTTTTTTTATTTTTTAAAACCATATTCATGCTCTACTTTACAAATACGTAATTGGTATTGTTGGTACCATTTTTCTCTGCCTAAGTTTCTGGCTTCTGTATGTTCTACATTATTTTTCCAAGCAACAATATCCTCTAAATTTTGCCAATAAGACACTGTAATTCCGAGTTCGTTTCTGGCAGATTCTATTCCTAAATAGCCTTTTTGCAATTTTGCTAAAGCTTCCATTCTTTCAGCAGTTTCATTATATCCTTCTAAATTATTTGTGACAATTGTTGTAAAAATCACTGCATAATAGGGTGGTTTCAGATTATTTACAATCATAAAAAAAGTTGATATTTTGTTTCTTGTTGATGCTTTTCGTTGATTAGCTTTTCAATTGGAATAAATTGAAGTCTTTTTAAAATTTTGACAGAAGCAATATTTTCATCCACAGCAAAAGCAACTATTTTTTTGATTCCAATCGTTTTACAATAGGAAATCAAACCTTTACAAATTTCAAATCCATACCCATTTCCCCAATATTTTTCTAAAAAACGATAGCCAATTTCATCATCATTATAATGTTTTACAAGAGCAACAGTTCCAATAAAACGAGCATCTATTTTCCTTTCGATGGCATATATCCAAAAATCATTATTGCTTTTTTTGTAGCTATCAATTAATTTTTTTAACTCAATCTCATTCTCTTTTAATGATTTTACATTTCCAGCTGCGTAGCGTAAAACGTTTGGATTACTTTCAAGCAAATGAAATTGATTTAAATCACTGAAAATCAATTTTCTAATAAGTAGCCTTTCTGTCTCAAAAATCATCAATAATATTGTAAATTTGCAATCTTTAAAAGTACCAAAATGATTGCAGATAAAAAAGTCGCATTTTATACCTTAGGATGTAAATTAAATTTCTCTGAAACCTCTACTATAGCTCGAAATTTTAAAAATGAAGGGTTTGAAAGAGTGGATTTTGAGTCAAAAGCTGATGTGTATGTTATCAATACTTGTTCAGTTACTGACAATGCAGACAAGCGTTTTAAATCGATTGTTAAAAATGCTTTGAAGCAAAACAGCAATGCTTTTTTAATAGCTGTTGGATGTTACGCACAATTAAAACCTGAAGAATTGGCAGCTGTTGATGGTGTAGATTTGGTTTTGGGTGCCACTGAAAAATTCAATGTGACAAGTTATATCAATGATTTGACGAAAAATGAAGTAGGTGAAGTGCATTCTTGCGAAATTTCTGAAGCTGATTTTTATGTAGGATCTTATTCTATTGGTGATAGAACGCGTGCTTTTTTAAAAGTTCAAGATGGTTGTGATTATAAATGTACGTATTGTACAATTCCACTTGCAAGAGGAATTTCGAGAAGTGATACTTTAGAAAATGTATTGAAAAATGCCAGAGAAATTGCCTCAAAAGACATCAAAGAAATTGTATTGACAGGTGTAAATATTGGCGATTATGGAAAAGGAGAATTTGGGAATAAAAAACACGAACATACTTTTTTTGAACTTGTAAAAGAATTGGATAAAATTGATGGAATTCATCGTTTGCGAATTTCATCTATAGAACCAAATTTATTGACAGATGAAACCATCACATTTGTAGCTGATTCAAACTCTTTTGTACCTCATTTTCATATTCCATTGCAATCAGGAAGTGATGATCTTTTAAAGAAAATGAAACGTCGATATTTACGAAAAATCTACACAAATAGAGTTGAAAGAATCAAAGAAACCATGCCAAATGCTTGTATTGGTGTGGATGTTATTGTAGGATTTCCTGGAGAAACTGACGAACTATTTTTAGAAACATACAATTATTTGAATGAATTAGACATTTCTTATTTGCATGTTTTTACCTATTCTGAAAGACCAAATACGGAAGCTTTTGACATGGAAGGCGTTGTTCCAAATAACGTTCGTGCAAAAAGAAGTAAAATGTTACGTGGGTTATCCGTTAAAAAAAGACGTGCTTTTTACGAATCTCAATTAGGAAATACGCTTACTGTTTTGTTTGAAAATGAAAACAAAGAAGGCTATATTCATGGGTTTACTGAAAATTATGTAAAAGTAAAAACACCTTGGAATCCAGCTTTAATAAATACTTTACAAGAAATTTCTCTAACTGAAATTGATACTGATGGTTTAGTTCGGTTTGATTTTGTAAAGGAACCTATCTTTATATAACCTTAACTTTTTACAATAACTTTCTCATAAATATAATCTACGATATTTACTTAGTAATGACCAAAACACCTATTTACTTAATGCCAGGTTTAGCAGCTGGACCTGAAATTTTTGAAAATTTATCATTATCATCAGAAAAATATGAAATTCATTATTTGAAATGGAAAAAACCATTGGATTTGGATGAAACCATTTCCAATTATGCCATGAGAATGTGTGAAGATGTAAAAAAAGAAAATCCTGTTTTGGTAGGCGTTTCTTTTGGTGGAATTTTGGTACAAGAAATGAGTAAATTTTTAAATTGCAAAAAAGTCATCATTATTTCAAGTGTTAAAACTACTGATGAACTTCCAAAAAGATTTAAAGTTGCCAATTTTGGAAATTTATACAAATTATTTCCAACAAAAATCATTTCTAATTTTGAAGATTTTAGTCGCTTTTTCATTGGAAAAACACTTCAAAAAAAAGCCATGATATATAAAAAATACCTTTCCGAAAGAAATGAAACGTATTTAAAATGGGCGATTAAAAATGTTTTGAAATGGCAACAACATGAAGGAATTGAAAATTTGATTCATATTCATGGAGTTGAAGACAAGATTTTTCCAATAAGTAATATTAAAAATGCCATTGAAATAGAAAATGGAACTCACATTATGATATTAAACAAAGCAAAAAAAATCTCAGAAATTATCGATAAAAGTTTAACTTTTTAAAGACCGAATTTTTGTTTAATTTTAAAGAATAAATCAATAAATCCAATGGACAAGTCAATTCGTTTTTTATCGCTTGTAATTATAGTTTTTACAACAGTTTTTTTTATTAATGGTATTGAAAAATCAGAGAAAACCATAAATTCTGAACCAAAAACAAATACACACGAAAATTACAAAATAAAAGCACTAAAACTTCCTGAAAATTTGAATTTTGCAGGTGAAAAAGTACCTTTAGAAAATCCAAATATTTTCGAAAGAATGGATAGAGAATTGTTAGTAAATACCTATTGGCAATCCAATGGACTATTACTTTTTAAACGTGCAAACAAGTATTTTCCTATTCTAGAACCACTTTTAAAAAAACATGGTTTGCCTGATGATTTTAAATTTTTAGCCTTAGCAGAAAGCGCTTTTATTGATGAAACATCTAGTGCAGGAGCTGCTGGAATGTGGCATTTTATGGTAGAAACCGGAAAAGAATATGGTTTAGAAATCAATAGCAATATTGATGAACGTTACAATATCGAAAAATCGACTGCGGTTGCTGCAGAATATTTAAAAAAATCAAAAGAAAAATTAGGCTCTTGGACCTTGGCTGCTGCTGCATACAATGCAGGAAATTATGGAGTTTCAAGTAGATTAGAAGCTCAAAAAGTAACGAGCTACTATGAAGTTTTATTACCCAATGAAACTGAACGTTATGTATTCAGAATATTAGCTTTGAAAGAAATAATGACAAACCCAGAAAAATATGGATTTGTTTTTGACAAAGAGGATTTATACATTTTGCCTGAAACAACCATTGTAAAGGTTGATACTACAATCACAAACCTAGTTACTTTTGGTAAAAAATTCGGAGTTACTTACAAAGAACTAAAAATTCACAATGCTTGGTTACGTGAAAATAAATTGAATAATAAAAGCGGAAAAGTGTACGAAATTAAAATTCCTGTAAAATAAATTATTCAATTACATTTTTTACTCTGCCAATCAAACCTGATTGCAATTGGACTTTTATTCCATGTGGATGATTTACAGATTTCGTCAATATTTTTGAAACTACTCCTTGAGTAAGTTCTCCTGATATTTGATGTTGTTTCAAAATAATTTCTACAAACATTCCAATGTTAACGTTTGTACGTTTTCGACCATCAATCATTTATTTAAAATTTTCGTAAAAATAAAAAAGCCTATCAATTAATGATAGGCTTTTGATAAAAATTTAACTAGTAATAAAATATATATTATAATACTCTTACGTTTACTGCGTTTAAACCTTTTCTTCCATCTTGTAAGTCGAATTCAACTTCATCGTTTTCACGAATTTCATCAATTAAACCTGATGCATGTACAAAATGTTCTTTGTTTGATCCTTCTTCAGTGATAAATCCAAAACCTTTTGAATCATTGAAAAATTTTACGGTACCTTTATTCATTATAAAAAAATTATTGTGTTGTTACAATTAGTAGTAACAACGTTTATTAGGCTACAAAGATACGCTCAATAAATGTATAAAATCGTAATTTGTTGATTTTCTTTTAATTAAATACTCTAAAGCCTATGAATGAGTGCTTTAACTTCATCAAATTCTGATATTATTTCCTCAAAAACTTCTTTTGCCGTCTTTATTTCATCAATAATTCCTGCAATTTGACCAATTTCAAGTTCACCATCCTCTAAATCACCTTCAAAAATTCCTTTTTTTGCACGCGCTCTTCCTAACAATTCTTTCAATTGATCAACAGTTGGATTTTGTTTGTATAATTCTTGCACTTCTTGATAAAATTTATTTTTTATCAAACGTACAGGAGCTAATTCTTTTAATGTTAAATGAGTATCTCCATCTTTTATATCAATAATTGTTTGTTTAAAATTTTGATGCGCAGAGGATTCAATTGTAGCTGCAAATCTACTTCCTATTTGAACGCCATCAGCACCTAAAACTATGGCAGCCAACATTCCACGACCTGTGGCAATTCCACCTGCAGCAATTACAGGAATTTTCAGATCTTTTTTCACCATAGGAATCAAGGTAAAAGTAGTTGATTCTTCACGCCCATTATGTCCTCCAGCTTCAAAACCTTCACAAACAACAGCATCAACTCCAGCTTCCTGAGATTTCAAAGCAAATTTTACAGAACTTACTACATGAACCACTATAATTCCTTTTTCCTTTAAAAATTTAGTCCATGTTTTTGGATTTCCTGCAGAAGTAAAAACAATTTTTACATCCTCTTCAATAATAATATCCATGATTTTTTCAATTTCTGGATATAACATTGGTACGTTTACACCAAAAGGTTTGTCTGTAGCTTTGTTGCACTTTTGAATGTGTTCTCTCAACACTTCAGGATACATAGATCCTGCACCAATCAATCCTAAACCTCCAGAATTAGATACTGCTGATGCAAGTTTCCAACCAGAAACCCAAACCATTCCACCTTGAATTATGGGATATTGTATGTTGAAGAGTTTTGTTATTTTATTAGTCATTATTTTTTGATAAGCTTTACTATTTTATACTGATTTTCTATTTGAATTTTTAAAAGATATACACCACTTTTGATTTCGGAAATATCTATAAAATTAGAATTCAATTGTTTTTTTTCAAAAACTTTTGTGCCCAAAATGGTATAAAGTTGTACTGTAAAATCATTCAAAGAGTTTTCTTTCGCTGATATTGTGAATGATGTATTTACAGGATTTGGAAAAATACGTACATCTGATAAATTTAAAAAATCATTCACTGATAATACCCGATTATAGGCAACTTCAAAATCTGGAATTCCATATCCAAATTGATTTAAAGGACTTGAAAATCTATCAGCTGAAATTCTGATTACATCCATAATTTCTTTACTAGTTTTATTCGGAAAAGCTTGCCAAAAACAAGCGATAACTCCAGCCATAATTGGCGATGAAAATGAAGTACCATTTGAGGTTAATGGAACTCCTGATGTGAAATGTATGATTGCAGAATTTTGACCTTGCGCTAAAACATCAGGTTTAATTCTGTTATCAAAAGTTGGCCCAAAAGAACTAAAAGAAGCAATAGCTCTTGTGGATGTTACTGCACCAATAGAAAAAACGGTTTCAACATCTGCAGGTGCGCCAATATATTTCCAAGAATCATTGCCGCTATTTCCAGCAGCATTAACTAAAATCATTCCTTTTGATGCTCCAATTTTTGCACCTCTTGAGATAAAAGTAGTTTTACCATCCATATCAGCATACGAATAATCATGTTCAGGATTGTCAAAAGTGGTATATCCTAAGGATGTATTAATGATATTTACTCCTAAACTATCGGCTTTTTCAGCAGCTTCAACCCACAATGTTTCTTCTAAAACAGTTTCAGTTTCTTCAATTTCTGAAATAAATAAATAAAATTTGGCATCAGGTGCTGTTCCTACAAACTGATTTTCTATAAACCCTGCAATTGTTGATAAAACGTGCGTTCCATGACTATCTCTTGTATAAAAATTTAAATTTCTATCAGCAAAATTATAACCTCCTAAAATTTGATTATTGTCTCTGATTCGTTGAAATGCGGGTAAGGTATTTACATTTGGAAA
>JANQTK010000241.1 GCA_030731695.1 Polaribacter sp. | reverse complement strand
GTAAAACAAAATGCACGTTTAGTTGCTTTTAATGTTGATCCAAAATTTAACAATGCTGTTGATGGATTGATGTACATTAAAGTTGCAGACATTCCCGAAAGTACTGTAAAACCAGTGATGGAGGAATTCCAAGCTGAGTTAGAACGAAAAGCCACAGAATTATCCAATTCATAAATTTTTCAATTTCTTTTCTACTAAAAAGATAGCATTGCAACCTCCAATGCTAAATACATTTATTGATTAAATCTTATTTTTAATTTCATCAATAAGATGATTTACTTACTGATAATCAATACAGTTATTACTTTAATGATTTTTATTTCATTTTAAAATACATAAATTTATATTATGTTTATTATAAAAAATATAAATAAAAATATATGTATAAATTGTATAATATTTGCCGAGAATTTAAAATTGATAAAAAATAATCAACTGAAATTAAATCATGGCTTTAAAAAACAATCAAGGAAATGGTTTTGCTACTAAAACCGAAAAAACAGCTGAGTTTGAGAATTCTCAAACGCTTTCAAAAATCATTCGTTCTCTATTTTGGATACTGTTTGTAATTACTATTGGGACTCTTGCTATATATTATCCAGCAATTCCTGAATGGAATTTTGGGAACTTATTGAAAATAAATGGTTTTACACTTTTAATTTGGGCTACAGTAACTTTCTTTAGCGCGCTAATTAGTAGCTACTCCCACAACTATCTGAATGGTTTCAAATTCCAAACAAAATTTATGCTTTTATGTCTTGCATTCACACTTTCTGTGATGCTTTTTGTAATGTCGAATCATATTTTGATGTTAACAGCAAGCTGGTTGTTAATGGGTTTTTTCATGTCAAGATTGATTGGGGTTGATGCTGATTGGGGTGAAGCACGTGAAGCATCGAAATTTACATTGCGCTATTTTGTAGCAGGAACATTGTTCTTAGCAGCTGGTTTGTTGCTTTTGGCTTTTGAACTAGACACTTTTCTAATTAGCGAAATCATAGCTCAACTCAATTTAGTTCCAAATTTTACCTTATTAATTGCTGCGCTTTGTTTAATCACTGCAGCCATCATTCAATCTGCTATTTATCCTTTTCATCGTTGGTTGCTATCAGCAATGACCTCGCCAACACCAGCATCAGCATTAATGCATGCAGGATTTGTAAATGGTTCTGGAATATTATTGGCTATTTTTTCAACTGTATTATTTGCTTCAAATACACTAGATATTCTTTTGATCATTGGAGGATTAACAGCAATATTAGCACAGTTTACAAAACTGATTCAAGTAAATGTGAAACAAAAATTAGCGTGTTCTACAATTGCACAAATGGGGTTTATGATTATGCAATGTGGGTTAGGATTTTTTAATGCAGCAGTAACTCATTTAATTTTACATGGATTTTATAAAGCGTATTTGTTTTTATCATCAGGAGAAGAAATTAAGCATTCATCACCTAAAAAAACTGAGCAATTACGCATCAGACCAATACAAGCTTTAGCAGTCCTTATTTTTGGTGCTTTAGCAGCTGTGTTCTTTTCTTTCATTACAGGAAAAGGAACCCAATTAGACAGTAGTATTTTTCTAATTCTTATTGTAGCAATAACTATAGGACAAGTAACCTATAATATTGTAAAAGAAAAAAGTTTGTCTGGAGTACAAAAATTAGTGTTGCCTCCAGCATTATTTTTAATCGGAATTAGTGCTTATGGCTTGGTTTATTCTATTGTGACAACTTTAATGGCTTCTATGCCAATGGTTTCAGAGCCAATAGCACTTTCAACGCTTCAAATTGTTTTTGGAATCGTCTTTTTAGTAGGATTTTTTATCATGAAATTGGGCATTTACAAACAAATACCATGGTTATATGTTAAACTAATGAACGTTTCTCAACCTTATAAAAAAACAGTATTAATGTATAAATCAAATTCGTAATGCAACAGTCAGTTATTTCAACCGCTATTCAACAATCGGCAAAAGTTATTGGAAAAACTTGGCCATTATATTCTTTCGTAACTTCAAATCCACTTTCTGGTTATGAAAAATCACACTTTAACGAGGCTGTTTTAAAAGCAAATAAATACTTACAAGCTACTGTTTTTCCAAAACCAGCAGTTTTTAAAGAAGCTTTGCAGTCAGGAGAAATTGATAAAAAAATTCTTTCAGAAATATTGCTAGAAAATCAACTTTCTGAGACTCCAGAATTTTACCTCAATCAAATGAAAAATGAGTCTTTAGAAAAAATAAATGCTAATCACGAATTGGACAGCATCATGGCAAAATGGCTTGCTGCTTTTATGGATGAAGGATTGGCTGAATGGCAAATGCCAGGAAAGAAAAAAGGGTTTTATGCAGCTTGGCGAAAATTAGCCGCTTTTGATTCAACCTTAAAAATTAAAAGCACTAATGATATTCCAGCAACTAGTTCAGAAGCTTTAACGGAAGTTTTAAAAGATTTTTCAGCAGCACAATACGAAGAAATTTTTACACAACATTTGGCAGCATTGCCAGGTTGGACAGGTTATATCAATTATAGAACAGAGGTAGTTTCAAATTGGCAAAAAGAATATCCAATAGATCTTGAACAATATTTGGCAGTTCGTTTATGGATTGCCAAAAACAAGAACATTCCGTTACTCGAAAATAAATCATCAGAAAAAATAAATCAAGATGCTCAAATTAAATATGTTTGGTTAAAAGCTTGGGAAAAATCTTGGCAAAAAAAGATGGTTCAAAGCATTAATAATGCGCCAATTTCAAAAAGTACAGCGTTAACGCCTGATGCTCAATTGGTATTTTGTATCGATACAAGATCGGAATTGATTAGAAGACATGTGGAAGCTCAAGGAAATTATGAAACCTTTGGATATGCTGGTTTTTTCGGAATTGCAATGGATTATACCAATTTAGAGGATGATATTACCAGAAAATCTTGTCCTCCAATTGTTGGATCAGCGTATCAAGTTTCAGAAATTGCTGAGGTTGGTCAACAGGAAAAAATGACAGCCTATAAAAAGAAAAATGAGGTTTCAAGATTTAAGGAGTATTTCTTAAAAAGAATGAAAAACATGCTGCCTTCTACTTTTGGCTTTGTGGAAATTTCTGGATTATTTTATGGATTTTCGCTTGTTGGACGCACATTATCATCGGGATTTTTATATCGCTCAAAGCAAAAAAACAACAATTCTTTTGAAAAAATTGCGGC
>JANQTK010000240.1 GCA_030731695.1 Polaribacter sp. | reverse complement strand
TTTTTCTGATGGCACTTTTACTAGGTTTTGTGGGCGTTCTTTTTTTTGGTTTTTTCAGATTTATTTCTATCAATGAAACAAATTTTTTGATTGCTAATTCTTTGTTTTTATGCTGAGAACGTGTTTCCTCAACAGTTAAAATCAAGCTATTTTCGGTAGTTAATTTGGAAGAAAGTTTCGATTTTAGAAGTGTTTTTTCATCATCGTTCAATGCTTCAGAATTTTCTAAATCAAATGTCAATTCAATTTTTGAAGACACTTTATTGACGTTTTGTCCTCCTGCACCAGAACTTCTGATGGCTTTGAAATGGAGTTCTTTTACGATTTTCTCTTTGTTCATTTTTCAGGAATTTTTTAAATACTTTTTCTCAAATGTTTTCTTTTTGTTTTGATTATCTTATATCGAAAATCATCATAAAAAAGGCTTAATAATAAAATAATTGCTGAAAAAATCAATGTACTTAACCCGAATTTTATTTCCGAATATAAAAACCCGCCAATCAATCCACCTGCAAAAAAGGAAGTGATTATATACAATCTGAGTTTGATATTGGCAATCAATTTTTCTTTTTGTAAAGAATGTTTCGGAAAAAATAAAAGTGAAATATCGATTCCTAAATCTGTAAATAATCCTGTTAAATGAGTTGTTCTTACAACGGCATTTGAAATTTTTGTTACAAATGAGTTTTGAACTCCCATTGCAAAAAGCAATAAACAAGCTATTAAATCATAAGAACTTATTTCAATATAAAGAACCGAAATTCCGATAGAAAATAATATAAAACTTTCAATCAATGTAGGTATTAAAAAAATATTAACTTTTTTATTTTCTTGATATTTTTCAATCAAAAAACTTGAAAAGAAAGAGCCAAAGAAAAACGATATAATATACAAAAAATAAATGGTTCCCTTCCAAAAGTCTAAATTTGTAACATCATAAATAAATAACGCAAAATGTCCTGTAACGTTGGTTGTTAATTGCTTAAAAGATAAAAAACCTGTAACATTTACCATTCCTGCAACAAAAGATAAAATGGTTGCAATTCGAAGATTGTGTTGTAAAGTTCTACTTTTTCCTTGATGGCGGAACATTTTTTAGCTGTTTGATATTTTAACTTTTAGATATTTTTATTGGAAAAAGAATGTAAATTTTCCCTTTCACCAATGATTTTATTAATGGCTTCTGTTGCCAATGTAAGACGTGTTTTTTTGTCTCCTTTCAATAAAATATAAGGACGTTTGTGTTGTATCAATGCGTTTTCAAAAGCTGTAAACATTTCTAAACGTTGTTCAGGTCTGTCACGCAAATCGTCTTTTTCCCAAGGTGTATCAATATACGTTAACAAATACAAATCATACGAATTTTTTAGTGCTGCTTCTTCGAGTTTATCATCTACAAAACCATCGTAAAATTCTTCTGAATATACTTTGGTTTCTAATAAATCGGTATCGCAAATCAATACTTTATCTGCTTTAGTAGCGAGCTTGTTTTCTAATTCCATTTGACCAATGGCAATTGGAATGAAATCGGACATTTCACAAGTTTTTCGTTCGTTATTCCATTTTTCTTGCAGGTAATCACGTGCAAATTCAGGTACCCAAACTGTGTTGTAATACCTGGCTAATTGTTGTGAAAGTGTTGTTTTGCCAGAAGATTCTGGCCCAAATAAAACAACTTTTACAATGTTGATGGGTTGTTGTTGAAGCTTTTTTTCCATGCGAAATATCCAGCAATTGCTATAAATGTAAATCCAAAATATTGAAAACTAGTGAATGTAAATCCTTTGTAAAAATACAGTGGAATAGAAATGATATTGCCAATAATCCAAAAAATCCAGTTTTCAATTTTGCGTTTTGCCATGAGCCACATACCCACAAAAAAAATGGAAGTTGTAAATGTGTCAATATAAGCTACCCAATTTGTCCATTTTTCGAAAAATGAATACACAACATACACAAAAACTAGAGTTGCAAAAAACAGCAAAATTGCGATTTTTTTATCATTTGAATTCATAATGGATATTGCAGTAACATGGGTTTCATCTACTTTTCTTGTCCAAATATACCATCCAAAAACACTCATGATAAAGTAATATGCATTGATCATCATATCACCCAATAAATCCCATTGAAAAAGTAAATACACAAAAATTGCAGTGCTTATCATTCCTGTTGGAAATACCCAAATTTTATTTTGCTTGGAATACCAAACAGATAAAAAACCAAAAATAACAGCAATAATTTCTAGAACAGTTTCTGTTGTTGAATAGGTTTTGTATTGTCCAAAAAAGAAATCAAAAATAGCTGTCATTATGAATTATAGTGCGTAAAAATAAGGATTTCTAGTAAGCATACACGCACGTAAAGTCTTCGAATTCTAGAAATTCAATTTCATACGTAGTTTCTGTACCTTCAAAACGTATGGTTCCAGTAGTTTTTTCGTCTTCAAAATTAAAATCTTCAATATAAATATGATGTAAAAAAAGCAGTTTTTTTTTGCCGTAAATTTTGTATAAACTCTCTTTTGCGCCCCAAACAATGGTTAATTTACTAATCAAAGCAGCAACATTTGCAATGGTTTTATACTCTTCAATTGGGGTGAATTTGTGCGCTATTTTTAAAATTTTGTCACGTTGTTTTTCAATATCAACGCCTACTTTTTTATCCTCAGAAACAATCACAGCTGTAAAATTAAAAGAATGTGTCATCGAAATAAATCGTCCGTCTTTTAAATGAGGTTTACCAAATTCATCATAGTGTAAATCAGTATCTTGAATATTGAATTCTTTCAATAAATGTCTGATGCTTAAAAATCCTTTTTGATGCAATTCTGATTTCATTGCATCAATCCTTTTTTGGCTATAGTCAGAAAGTGAAATATTTTTTTGAAGTTCTTCAATGGTTTCTTCAATTTTCCAAATAATAACTTTGGTAGTTTTTGAGACCGTTAATGTTTTGAAAAGAGGCATATTTTTTAAAATGGATATTGTAACTTTGCAATCGCAAAATAAATCATAAATATACATAATATGAGCACAAAAATAGCATATGTACCTTTTAAAGTGAAAGATATTTCGTTAGCAGCTTGGGGTAGAAAAGAAATGGAATTAGCAGAGGCTGAAATGCCTGGTTTGATGGCATTAAGAGAAGAATATAAAAATACACAACCTTTAAAAGGCGCAAGAATTGCAGGTTGTTTGCACATGACCA
>JANQTK010000239.1:4684-13996 GCA_030731695.1 Polaribacter sp. | reverse complement strand
TAAACAATATCAATACGCATGAAGGAGGAACGCATTTAGCAGGTTTTAGACGTGGCTTAACAACTACCTTAAAAAAATATGCTGACGATTCAGGATTATTGAAAAATGTAAAATTCGAAATCGCTGGAGATGACTTTCGTGAAGGATTAACCGCAATTATATCTGTTAAAGTTCAAGAGCCACAATTTGAAGGTCAAACAAAAACAAAATTAGGAAACAGGGAAGTTACCTCCGCAGTTTCTCAAGCAGTTTCTGATATGTTGACCATTTATTTAGAGGAAAATCCAAATGATGCAAGAGCCATTGTTCAAAAAGTAATTTTGGCAGCAACAGCGCGTCATGCAGCTCGTAAAGCACGTGAAATGGTACAGCGTAAAACTGTTATGACCATGGGAGGTTTGCCAGGAAAATTATCTGACTGTTCTGAGACTGATCCTGCTCAATGCGAAATATTTTTAGTTGAGGGAGATTCTGCAGGTGGAACAGCAAAACAAGGACGTGACAGAAACTTCCAAGCAATTTTACCATTACGTGGAAAAATTTTGAACGTAGAAAAAGCCATGCAACACAAAGTTTTTGAAAACGAAGAGATCAAAAATATGTTTACTGCATTAGGCGTTTCTATTGGAACTGAAGAGGATCCAAGAGCTTTAAACTTATCAAAAGTTCGTTATCATAAAGTGGTTATTATGTGTGATGCTGACGTAGATGGTTCGCACATTGCCACGCTAATTTTGACTTTTTTCTTTCGTTTTATGAGAGAAATGATTGAGCAAGGCTATATTTACATTGCCACTCCTCCATTGTATTTGGTGAAAAAAGGGCAAAAAAGAGAATATGCTTGGGATGATAATCAACGAGATTTAATTTCTCAAAAATTAGGTGGTGGAGTAACTATTCAACGTTATAAAGGTTTGGGAGAAATGAATGCTGAGCAATTGTGGGATACTACCATGAACCCTGAGTTCAGAACTTTACGTCAAATTACGATTGATAGTTTAACAGAAGCAGACAGAGTTTTCTCCATGTTAATGGGCGATGAAGTTCCCCCACGTAGAGAATTCATTGAAAAGAATGCAAAATACGCTAAAATAGACGTTTAGTAAATTTTAATAAAACATAAAAAAATACACACTTTTATAAAAGGTGTGTGTTTTTTTTTTACTTTAGCGTTGAATTTAAGAAAAAATTAACCAAAATTTTAAAACAATGAAAAAGTATATTTTAATTTTTATAGGCGTATTTTCCTTGTCTTTTAGCTCAAAAGCACAAGATGGATTTGAATCAATTTTGCTTGCAGATGCAGCAGATTCAAAAAAACTAATGCAAGCTTACTTTGCACCAGGAATGGAAGCTTTTATTAATAGCATGAATAGTGGCTGGTATCATACTGCTAAAGTTCATAAAATTTTAGGCTTTGATATTTCAATCGGCGCGAGTGGATCTATGATTCCTTCAGAAAAAGAGTTATTTAATATTCAAGCTTTAGGACTTTCTTCAGTTACATCTACTTCCTCAACAGCTTCAACTTTTGGTGGTGACAGTAATAATACGACACCAATGGTTGTATCGACAACAGTAAATGGACAAAATGTTACTGCAAATTTTGATTCTCCAGGTGGTGCAGGCTTACCAGGAAACTTTGTTCCTGCTCCAATAGCTCAAGTTAATTTAGGATTGCCTGGTAAGTTTGAAGCTATGGTAAGATTAGTACCAAAAATTAATATTGGTGATAATGACGGATCTGTAAATATGTTAGGTCTTGGACTTAAAAAAGAAATTACAAATTGGTTTGGTCCAATGGAAAAAACGCCTCTTCATGTTTCTTTATTAGCAGCTTACACAACTATGGATGTAGATTATGGAATTGGTGACGTAAATTCAGCCAATCTTGAAATAAGAAATGGATTATCTAAATTTAATTTAAAAGCATTTACGGTCCAGGCAATTGCATCATTAAATTTCCCAATTATAAATCTTTATGGCGGTTTAGGATACAATAGTGGTAGTTCTTCTTTTGACATGAGTGGAACTTTTACCGGAATATATGAGGATGGTTTAGGAAATGAAGTTCGTAAAACATTGACAGTTCCTTCTAATTTAGATTTTGAATCAAAAGGATTTAATACTACTATTGGGGCAAGATTGAGCTTAGGATTTTTCAAAATATTTGCATCTTATACCTTACAAGAATACAATGCATTATCAGCAGGTATTTCACTTGGAATTCGATAATTCAAAAATATTTATTCGTAAAAAAGACACCTTTTGGTGTCTTTTTTTATGATAATTATCACACATAAATTATTCAGAATATTGTATTTTTGTGACTTACAATTAATCATTAATTAAATACTAAAAAATATGAAAGTTTCAGTTGTTGGTGCAGGTGCAGTTGGCGCAAGTTGTGCAGAATATATTGCGATTAAAAATTTCGCTGCTGAAGTAGTTTTGTTAGACATCAAAGAAGGGTATGCTGAGGGAAAAGCGATGGATTTGATGCAAACCGCTTCTTTAAATGGTTTTGACACCAAAATTACAGGAAGTACAAATGATTATTCAAAAACTGCAAATTCCGATGTTTGTGTAATTACTTCTGGAATTCCAAGAAAACCAGGTATGACTCGTGAAGAATTGATTGATATCAATGCAGGAATTGTAAAAACAGTTGCATCAAATTTATTGACATATTCTCCAAATACGATTCTAATTGTGGTTTCAAATCCCATGGATACCATGACCTATTTGGTTCATAAAACAACGAACATCCCACAAAATAAAATTATTGGAATGGGTGGTGCTTTAGATTCTGCTCGTTTCAAATACAGATTGGCAGAAGCTTTAGATGCTCCAATTTCGGATGTTGATGGAATGGTAATTGGTGGTCATTCTGACACTGGAATGGTGCCTTTAACAAGATTGGCAACAAGAAATTCTGTTCCTGTTTCTGAATTTATTTCAGCTGAAAGATTAGAACAAGTAAAAGAAGACACCAAAGTTGGTGGTGCAACTTTAACGAAATTATTAGGCACTTCTGCTTGGTATGCTCCAGGAGCTGCTGTGAGTGCTATGGTTCAAGCAATTGCTTGCGATCAGAAAAAAGTATTTCCTTGTTCAACATTCTTAAATGGTGAATATGGAATGAATGACATTTGTTTAGGAGTTCCTGTTGTAATTGGCAAAAACGGAATTGAAAGTATTGTAGAAATTACTTTGAATGATGCAGAAAAAGCAACTATGGTTGCTTCTGCTGAAGGTGTTTCTTCTGTAAATGAATTGTTGAATTTGTAGTTTTTTTTAAAAAAATTCTATTTTAATATACAAACCTCACAAGTTTTAGCTTGTGAGGTTTTTTTTATTTCTAAAAACCATCATCTAAAAGCTACAATCAATTTTACGACAACCCTGAAATCACTCCATTTTTATCAATCTTCATATTTTCTGATGCAGGAACTATAGGCAAACCAGGCATTCGCATCATTTTTCCTAAAATAGGAATCACAAATTGGGCACCTGCAGCGATTTCAATTTCACGAACAGTAACTGTAAAGCCTTCAGGTCTTCCAATTAAAAACTCATTATCAGAAAATGATTTTTGAGTTTTTGCCATGCAAACAGCAAAATCATTAAAACCCAATCTGTCAATTCTCCGTAAATCGATTTGTGCTTGTTTGCTGTATTCAACCGTTTTTGCACCATACATTTCTTTGGCGATCGTTTCGATTTTTTCTTTGATGGGACTTTTCCAATCGTATAATGGTTTGTATTGAGTTGCTTTGTTTTCAACAACATCAACAACAGCTGCAGCTAATTTTTTGGTTCCTTCACCTCCTTTTGCCCAGCCTTCAGAAACTACTGCTTGCACTCCCAAATTAGCACATTTTTCTATGACTAATGCCACTTCTTCATTAGAATCAGAAACAAATGAATTGATAGCAACTACGGGTTCAATATTGAACTTTCGAATGTTTTCAATATGTTTTTCCAAATTTTTAAATCCTTCAGAAACCCGTTGTAAATTCGGAGTATTATACTCCTCAGTTTTTGCTCCTCCATGATGACGTAAAGCTCTAATTGTAGCGACCAAAACCACACATTTTGGATTGAGTTTCGCAAATGCTGATTTGATATTTAAAAATTTTTCAGCACCCAAATCTGCTCCAAAACCAGCTTCAGTGACCGCGTAATTAGATAATGACAATCCCATTTTTGTAGCAATAATCGTATTGGTTCCTTGCGCGATATTCGCAAATGGCCCTCCATGAAGAATCGCAGGATTTTCTTCTAAAGTTTGCACTAAATTCGGTTTAATGGCCTCTTTCAATAAAATTGTCATAGCATTTTCCGCTTTCAAATCTTTGGCAAATACAGGTTTATTATCAAAAGTAAATCCGATAAAAATATTTCCTAAACGCTCTTTTAAATTTTCCAAATCTTTAGACATGCATAAAATTGCCATCACTTCGGATGCTGGAGTAATATTGAATCCATCTTGTCTAGGAACACCATTTGCAGTGCCTCCCAAACCGATAATAATTTCGCGCAAAGAACGATCGTTCATATCCATCACTCGTTTCCAAAGAACAGTTCTTGGATCAATATGTAAATTATTGGTTTTGTTTTGAATGTTGTTATCAATCAAAGCTGCCAACAAATTATTAGCTTTTTCAACTGCGTTAAAATCTCCAGTAAAATGCAAATTGATTTCTTCCATAGGAATCACTTGAGAATAGCCTCCTCCTGCAGCACCACCTTTCATCCCAAAAACTGGTCCTAAAGAAGGTTCACGCAATACAACTATAGCTTGTTTTCCTATCTTGTTTAAACCTTCTGTCAATCCAATTGAAACCGTAGTTTTTCCTTCTCCTGCTGGAGTTGGCGTTAATGCGGTTACTAAAATCAAATTGTTTTGCGCTACTTTTTCATCATCTATCAAAGACAAAGGAAGTTTTGCTTTGTATTTTCCATACATCTCCAAATCATCTTCATCAATCCCTAACTTTTCAGCAATATTTTTGATGTGTAACGGTTTTTTTGCTTGAGCAATCTCAATATCAGTTAAGTAAGTCATTTTATGAATTTATCGAAATTAGTGTTTAAATATAATGAATTTTAACAGGTTTTGGTGCTTGTATTTTCAAATACATAAAAGCTTGTTTTCATCATATACAATAAATGTGATAAAATAATTGCTTAGCCTACTATGAAATACTATATTTGCACGTTTTAAAAAAAAGAAGTCGACATAAATTAAAGAAGATGCAAAACAAAGGTCTTATTAAATTATTTGCTATCCTTTTTGGATTGGTAAGTTTATATCAATTATCATTTACATTTTTAGCAACCAAAGTAGAAAAAGATGCCTCTACTTATGCTAAAAGTATGGATAAAAATAACAATGCTAGAGAAAAAGCTGCTTTCGAAAAAATCTACTTAGACAGCGTAGCTAACAAAGACATTATTGATTTAGGTATTACAAAATACACCTATAATGATGTTAAAGACAAGGAAATGAACCTTGGTCTTGATTTGAAAGGCGGTATCAATGCTATTTTACAGGTTTCTGTAAAGGAAGTTTTAAAAAGCTTGTCTAACGACTCTAAAAACGAAGTATTTAACAAAGCGTTAGCTGCTGCTGATGATAGACAAAAAAATAGCAACTCTGATTATTTAGACCTATTTTTCGAAGAATTTGAAAAAATTGCAGGGAAAACTAAATTGAGTGATCCTTCTATATTTGGAACAAAAGCATTGAGTGAAAAAATCTCTTTGAATGAAGACAATGCAACTGTAAAAAAGACGTTACAAGAAGAAATCAACAGTTCTATTGGAACTGCTTTCGAAGTGTTGAGAAGTAGAATTGACAAATTTGGAGTTACACAACCAAACATTCAACGTATTGGAACTTCTGGAAGAATTCAAATTGAATTGCCAGGTGCAAAAGATATTGAGCGTGTTACAAAATTAATCACTAGTAAAGCTGAATTACAATTTTGGGAAGTACACTCTAACGTAGAAGTTCAAAACTTTTTCTTTGAAGCAAATGCTGTTGTAGCAACAATGTTAAAAGACGAAACTGCTGTTGAAAAAGATACTTTAAAGAAAGGGAACATTGATGATTTATTAGGAGAAACTAAGGATTCTACTAAAGTTCAAAAAAATCTTTTTACTTATTTATTCCCAAATGTAGCGCAATCACAACAACAAGTTAGTTCGTTAGTTGGGCAAGCTAGAGTGTTGGATACAGCAACTGTAAACAATTTATTAGCTAAAAAAGAAGTAAGAGCATTATTACCAACTGAATTACGCTATGTAAAATTCTTATGGGATTATAAATCTGAAAAAGGTACTGACGGAACAGAATTGATTGGATTATATGCAATCAAAGGAAATAGAAATGATGTTGCTCCAATTGAAGGTGACGTAATTTTAGATGCTTCTCAAGTGTTTGATCAATTGAACAAACCAGAAGTAAGCATGACAATGAATAGTACAGGAACCAAACAATGGGCAAAAATGACTGCAGATAATGTAGGTAAATTTGTAGCTGTAGTATTAGATGATTATGTGTATACAGCACCTTCTGTAAACCAAGCAATTACTGGAGGAAGAACTTCTATTTCTGGAGGAACAATGACCATTGCTGAAGCTGAAGATATTGCTACTGTATTAAAAGCAGGAAAATTACCAGCTGCTGCAAGAATTATTCAAGCAGAAGTTGTAGGACCATCCTTAGGTCAACAATCTATTGACGCATCTGTAAACTCATTCATGATTGCCATCTGTTTGGTATTACTTTGGATGATTTTTTACTACGGAAAAGCAGGGATTTTCTCAAACATTGCTTTGGTAGTAAACATTCTTTTCATTTTTGGAATTTTAGCCTCTTTCAATGCTGTGTTGACATTGCCTGGTATTGCAGGTATTATTTTAACTATTGGTATGTCTGTAGATGCAAACGTAATTATCTTTGAGAGAATCAAAGAAGGTTTGGCTGCAAAAATGGGCTTGAAACAAGCTGTTGAAGAGGGATTCTCTATTAAAGGAGCACTTTCTGCTATTATTGATGCAAACATCACAACCTTATTAACAGGTATTATTTTATATGTTTTTGGAACAGGACCAATCAAAGGTTTTGCATTAACATTGATGATTGGTATTGCAACCTCTTTATTTACAGCAGTTTTCATTACAAGATTGTTGGTTGATAGTGCAGTAAACAAAAAAATGAATTTAACTTTCAATACCAACTTCTCAAAAGGATGGTTTACGAATATCAATGTTGCGTTTATCAGAAAACGTAAAGTTGCGTATGTAATTTCAAGTACTTTAGTGATTATTAGTTTGATTTCGATTTTTACAATTGGACTAAAACAAGGAGTTGATTTTAAAGGAGGTCGTTCTTATGTAGTTCGTTTTGATCAAGAAATGACTCCTACAAAAGTTGCTCAAGAATTGAAAGCAGTATTTGGAAGTGCACCAGAAGTAAAAACATATGGAAATGCAAATCAATTAAAAATAACCACTGTTTACAGAATTGACGAAGAAGGGCAAGAAGTTGACGAAGAAATTCAAGAGACTTTATACAATGGTTTAAAACCATATTTGGCAAAAACTTCTTACGAAAACTTTAAACCTGGATTTGAAAAACAAGGCGCAGGAATCATGAGTTTCTTGAAAGTTGAACCAACAATTGCTGATGATATCAAAACCTCAGCTTTATACTCTGTATTTGGCTCATTATTGATTGTTTTCTTATACATCTTATTGCGTTTTAGAAAAGTATCATTCTCATTTGGTGCAGTTGCTGCAGTTTTCCATGATGTGTTGATCGTATTAGGAGTTTTCTCTTTAACATACAGTTTTATGCCATTTGATATGGAAATTGATCAATCTTTCATAGCCGCAATTCTAACAGTTGTTGGATATTCGTTGAATGATACTGTAATTATTTTCGATAGAATTAGAGAATTCACTAACGAAAGAAAAGGAAAACACAACGAATTAATCAATAGCGCTATCAATTTAACGTTAGGAAGAACCATCAATACTTCATTAACAACATTGTTAGTATTATTAGCAATCTTTTTCTTTGGAGGAGACTCAATCAAAGGATTTATGTTTGCGTTGATTGTTGGTATTGTTGTAGGAACATACTCTTCAATTTTCGTAGCAACACCAATCATGTACGATACAACTAAAAAAGAAGATAAAAATAGTTAACTTTTTATACCTATTTAAAAACCGTTTTTAAATACTGATTCTCAGATTAAAAACGGTTTTTTCATTTCACAGATAGGCATTATATTTACATCCTGATGAAAATTATAAAACTGCACGATTTATACTTTAGTCCTTTTATAGAAAAGGATGAAATTGCTGCGATTGTAAAAAACCTTGCATGGCAAGTAAAAGATGATTTACCTGAAAATGAAATTCCGATTTTTGTAGGAATTTTAAATGGCTGTTTTTTATTTGCTGCTGATTTTATAAGAGCTTATCAAGGAAATTGTGAAGTCTCTTTTGTCAAATTAGCTTCTTATGCTGGTACAAAATCAACAGACGAAGTAAAACATTTGGTAGGAATTAATGAAGATTTAACAGGAAGAACCGTTATTATTTTAGAGGATATTATTGATACAGGCAGCACTTTACAAGAAATATATAATATCTTTAGAAACAAAAATGTAAAAGAATTAAAAGTAGTTACTTTATTTTTTAAACCCGATGTTTTCAAAAAAGAACTACCCATCAATTATATTGGAAAAAGTATTGAAGACAAATTCATAGTTGGCTATGGCTTAGATTACAATGGTTTAGGTAGAAATTATCCAGCAATATATCAATTAACAAACAAACCAAAAATGAAAAATATTGTATTATTTGGTCCTCCAGGAGCAGGAAAAGGAACACAAGCAATCGTTTTAAAAGAGAAATATAATTTAGTACATATTTCTACAGGAGATGTTTTTAGATTCAATATTAAAAACGAAACTGAGTTAGGGAAATTAGCAAAAAGCTTTATAGATGCTGGTGATTTAGTTCCTGATGAAGTTACCATTGACATGTTAAAAGATGAAGTTGAAAAAAATAGCGATGCTTCTGGAATCATTTTTGATGGATTTCCTAGAACTGCATCTCAAGCAACTGCATTGGACGAATTCTTAACCAAAAAAGGACTGCAAATTGATGCAATGATTGCATTGGAAGTTCCTGAAGATTTATTAGTAGAACGAATCATTGGAAGAGGAAAAACCAGTGGAAGATCAGATGATACTGATGAAGAAAAAATCAGAAATCGTTTCAATGAAT
>JANQTK010000239.1:0-4584 GCA_030731695.1 Polaribacter sp. | reverse complement strand
AGTGGAAGATCAGATGATACTGATGAAGAAAAAATCAGAAATCGTTTCAATGAATACAACACAAAAACTGCGGTATTAAAAGATTTCTACGAAGATCAAAACAAGTATTTTGGAATCAATGGTGTTGGTACTATTGAAGATATTACAAACCGAATTTCAGCAGTTTTTGAAACTTTATAAGTTCAAAATTCAAAGTTCAAGGTTCAAAGTTTTGAACTAAAAACTAAACACTAAAAACTAAAAACTCCAAATGACCGAAGGCAATTTCGTTGATTACATAAAAATATATGCAACCTCTGGAAAAGGCGGACAAGGTTCAACGCATTTACACAGAGAAAAATTTGTTGAAAAAGGCGGTCCTGATGGTGGTGATGGTGGACGTGGTGGACACATCATTTTACGCGGTGACAGAAATTTATGGACATTGTTTCATCTAAAATTCAAACGTCATTTTAGAGCAACTCAAGGTGGTGCAGGAAGCAAAAGTAGAAGTACTGGCGCTGATGGAGAAGACGTTTATATTGATGTGCCTTTGGGAACCATTATTAGAGATGCTGATACCAACGAAATTATTGTTGAAATTACCGAAGATAAAAAAGAAGTTATTTTATTACAAGGTGGAAAAGGCGGACTTGGAAACTGGAATTTTAGAACAGCAACACATCAAACTCCAAGATTTGCACAACCAGGTATTGACGGACAAGAAGGTTGGTACAGAATTGAATTAAAAATATTAGCTGATGTTGGCTTGGTAGGTTTTCCGAATGCAGGAAAATCAACCTTACTATCTGTGGTTACTGCTGCAAAACCAAAAATTGCAGATTATGCTTTTACCACTTTAAAGCCCAATTTAGGAATTGTAGAATATCGAAATCATCAAACTTTCGTGATTGCAGATATTCCTGGAATTATTGAAGGTGCTGCTGAAGGAAAAGGATTGGGTCATCGTTTTTTACGTCATATTGAACGAAATTCAGTATTGCTATTTTTGATTCCTGCTGATAGTAAAGACATCAATACTGAGTATGATATTTTGCTAAACGAACTTAAAAAATACAATCCTGAATTGCTTGATAAGGATCGTTTATTGGCAATTTCAAAGTCTGATTTGTTAGATGAAGAACTAAAGAGCGAAATCAAAGAAACCTTACCAAAAGGAATTGATACCGTTTTTATTTCGTCAGTTGCTGAAATTGGTTTGGTTGAATTGAAAGATAAATTGTGGAAAATACTTCACTAATCGCGTTATCTACGAAGTAAATATTATTCTTTTAACTGAATTCTTATGGGCAACGTATATTTCGTTGTCACAGGAATTCCCCTTTTAATTGCTGGATAAATCGCTGGAATTGTCTGAATACTTGCTGATATAACACTATCCAATTCAGGAAGTTGAATTTTTATAATTTCGGAAGCATCCATTTTTTCAAATTGAATTTTTCCTTTGGAATCAATTATCAAAGAAACATTGACGATTTCATCAATAGAATCTTGAATGGTAAAAACATGATTTTGTAGCTCTGCTCCTATTTTTTGATGAATTGTTGTTCTAAAACAATCAGATTTTGCCGCTTTTTCAATAATGGAATCACATATTTTAAAAGAAGGTGAAAAATCAACTTCATTAAAATTAATGATCGTGTCTAAATCGGAAAGTTGGTTTTTTTTTGAAAATGGAAATTTGTCACACGAAGTGCAGAACATCAATAAAATCAAAAAAGAAAAAACACGCGAAAACATAGTTTTAATTATGCCGTGAAATTACTAAAATTTGTTGACTTTTATTTTAAAGATTTTAGGCACCTAAAATTACTAAAGATTTGTTTTTTAGTCAACTAAAACCGTAATTGGAATCGAATATTTTACCGCTACTTTTTCACCATTCAATTCTGCTGGTTTCATTTTAGGCAATAAAATCATAACTCTCTCTAATTCTGATAGTAATTCTTTTTTTGGTGCATTTCCAAAAGCATAAACAATATGTCCTTCGTTTGAAACTGTAAAGTTTAATATCATTGTTAATTGTCCTTTTGGTAAGCCTAATTTATTTTCGATTTTTTTATCATAATATTTAAAAAATACATTGTGTACTCCATCTATAAAACATTTTCTATCATTTTCATTACAACCAGGAAAAGTGGGTAATACATCTAATACATTTAAATCAGTAATGCTTTCATCTCTACCATCATTGCTTTTCATTTTTCCAAAACTAGTTTGAACAATTAACTTTCTTCTGTTTTTTGGCTCAATAATTTTTATGTTTCTTTGGGTGTTAAATCCCATCTTTTGCAACATCAATGTGTGAGCAATAAACTCATCTTTTTCTGGCTCACTTAAATCACTGTAATCAATTTCTTTCCCTTTGGGCATTTTTTCGCCAAATGAAACATGATACAAATCCATATACGTTTTAGTTGTATCTTTATATTCCTTGGGAATATCTTTATATCTTTCTATTGGATAATAGGTGATTAATTGCTTTTTGGGGATTTGCGTTTCTTTATTATTACTGCAAGCTGTAAAGCATAAAACACCAATAATTACTAAAATTAAAAAGCTGATTGTAGTTTTTTTCATTTTTTAAACATATTATTTTTAAAATGTTCTTGTAATTTTTCTCTAAAACAATCTTTGTCACCATCTTCACAACCTGGAAAAGTTGGTGCTTGTTCAATAATTGTAGATGATATTTCTTCTGTTTCAGTGATTGTTTTAACTTTTCCATTAAAGTTTAATCCTTTTTCTATAGTCCCATAAGCTTTTCTGCCATTTGGCATTTTAAAAAATTTAAAATTTAGTGATTTTAAAATTTCAGGTTTATCTCTAAAATATTCTTTCGTTTTCTGTAAATATTTGTTGAACTCCTCTTTTTCGTAGGACGCTAATTCCTTAAAGGAAATTTCTATGACTTCTTCTGGTGGTATATCACCTAAATAATCATCTAAATAGGTCATATCATAGCCTTCGAAACTCATCAATTTCCCATTACTATTTCTATATTTTGTTTGGAGTTGCTTTTTAGAAGCAATTTCAGTATCAGTTATATTTTCAGAACAAGAACTATAAAAAAGCATGCTGACCAATACAGGAATCAACACCAAATATTTTAGTTGATTTAAACTTTTTGATTCTACTTTCTTCATCATTAAAATTCTTTGTTTAATAAATGATTGTTTGTAAAATTGATTGATAAACGCAATGTTTTCAACCTGAAAAAAGTTGGATAGTAAATTGTTAATATATGTTTCTTTCGTTTCTGATTTTGATACAACTGCATCAGAAATATATTCGTGTACTAAAGTTATTCGCTTTTGATAGAAATAAATCATAGGATTAAACCACATCACAATTTTTAAAAACTCAAAGAGTAATAAGTCTAATGAATGTTTTTGTTTGCTGTGCACTAATTCATGCTGAATGATTTTGTCTTTTTGAGAAGTTGGAATGTCTTTTCCTAAAAATATATAATTAAAAAACGAAAATGCCTTGCTTTGATTTGGGAGCACAATCAGGGTAAAATCTGGATGTTTTTCAGGGTTGTGTTTTACAATTAAATTGATAATTTTTACAAATTTTAATAGGAATAACATCGAAAAAATACCAACTCCTAGCCAAAATACAATGGCAACATAATTTACAGATTCCTGAAAAGAAGTTGTTTCAATGCTTCTTTGAATAACCCTTTCTGGTGATAAAACAATTTCTGGTAAATTCACCACATATTCTTTTGGAACAGCTTTTTGAAAACTCGGAATTTTTATCAACGGAATTAAAAAAGACAACAAAGGTGTACTTATCAAATACCACCTGTTTTTTGAAAAAAAAGTTTCTTTACTTAAAAAGAAATCATAGATAGCCAAAAATAATACTTGAAATAAAATGACTTGTAAAATATAATTAATCATAGCTTTTTGTTTTATTATTTTAAATGTCAGATTGAGCGCAGTCGAAACCTCAAAACCTCTCGACTGCGCTCGAGAAGACAACATATTTCTATTTTTTATTCACTTCCTTTAAAATTGCTTCTAATTCAGCAACATCCATATTATTTTCTTTCACAAAAAAAGACACCAAACTTTTAAATGAGCCTTCAAAATAACCATTCATCAATTTGTACAAACTTTGTTTTGTGTAGGTTTCTTTATCGATAATTGGATAATACACAAAACCTCTTCCAATGGCTTTGTGGCTCAGAAATTCTTTGGTTTCTAGTATTCTAATAATTGTGGAAACAGTATTATATGCGGGTTTTGGATCTGGTAATTGTTCAATTACTTCTTTTACTGTGGCTTCTTCTAAATCCCATAAAACCTGCATAATTTGCTCTTCTGCTTTTGTCAATTGCTTGTCCATTTTTCAACTACTTATTTCGTTTATAGTGACAAATATAACTAAAATATTAGTTTGAACTAATTTTTTAGTTATAAATATCAAAAAAAAACACCAAGAGGAATTGTATAAAATTCTATTGGTGTTTTTCTAAGATTGAAAAAATGCTTTCTATTTACTCCTTTTCACTCATTTTTTTCACATACTCTGTGATGATCACAATTTGAGTTCCATTGACTTTTCCCTCAATAT
>JANQTK010000238.1:4105-14037 GCA_030731695.1 Polaribacter sp. | reverse complement strand
GTAAAGGTTGGAATGTTTCTATCGTCGATTTTTCGGAAGGAACGAATGGCGGATTCAAAGAAATTCAGTTTGAAGTAAATGGCGAAGATGTGTATGGAACTTTAAAGTTTGAAGCAGGTGTTCATCGTGTGCAACGTGTTCCGCAAACAGAAACGCAAGGACGTGTTCACACTTCTGCAGCTACTTGTATGGTGTTTCCTGAAGCTGAAGAATTTGATGTGGAAATCAATCCAAAAGATGTGCGAATTGACTTTTTCTGTTCTTCAGGACCTGGAGGTCAATCCGTAAATACGACCTATTCTGCTGTGCGTTTAACACACATTCCTACAGGTTTGGTGGCGCAATGTCAGGATCAAAAATCACAACATAAAAACAAAGAAAAAGCATTCAAAGTATTGCGTTCGCGTCTGTATGATATTGAGTTGGCAAAAAGACAAGAAGAAGATGCTTTAAAAAGAGGTTCTATGGTTTCTTCTGGAGATAGAAGTGCTAAAATTAGAACCTATAATTATGCCCAAGGACGTGTTACTGACCATAGAATTGGCCTGTCATTATATGATTTACCAAATATTTTGAATGGAGATATTCAACGAATTATTGATGAATTGATGATGGCTGAAAATACCTCAAAACTGAAACAATTAGGAGATGGATTTTAATTCATTGTTGACTACAAAATAAAAAAGCCTCTTTAAAGAGGCTATTTTATGCTTAAAATTTTAATTATTCAGCTCCAAACAAATGGATTTCTGTAAATGTTTTATCAACTATAATTTCTTGATGTTTGTTTCCATTGCTGTCTTGTAAATCTACTTTTACATTGTCAATTTCGAAAGAGGTAATTTTAAAGGGCAAATTGTGGAATACAATTCTGAAATTGTTGTATTGCGCATCAAATTTTCCTTCTTTGTGTTGTTGTAAAATAATTTCGTTTTCTTTTCCAGTAAATTTAAAAGTTCGCAAACTATATCTTCCTTTTTTGTAATCATAGCCATCATGTGCATCATCATACAATTTAGAAGTTTCTTTCCCTTTTTTATAATACACATCCAACGTTATTTCATCAAATTCTTTTTCGCCAACATATTGTTGCACAGGATATTTCGGGATTACAGCTCCTTCTTTGATAAAAATTGGCATGCTGTCTAAATCAGCATCTACCCACATTTCTTTTCCTCCCTCTACAACTTCATCTGTCCAGAAATTATACCAATTTCCTTTTGGAACATACATTCTTCTTCCTTTTGTATTTGGTTCTATAATTGGACAAACCAATATTTTATCACCATATACAAATTCATCACTTCTATAATGTGTATGAATATCTTCTTGATCAAACAACACCAATGATTTTAAAATCGGAATTCCGTCGTTGATATAATCCCAAAAAGCGGTGTATAAATAAGGCAATAATTGATATCTTAATTCGATGAATTTACGAACGATATCTGTAATTTCAGTTCCAAAAACCCAAGGTTCTTGATCACCATGATCACCTGAAGAATGCACCCTGCAAAACGCATGAAATACCCCTAACTGAATCCAACGTGCAAATAATTCGCCTTGTGGTTGCTCAGCAAATCCGCCAATATCGCTTCCAGCAAACGAAAATCCAGACATGGCCATTCTTTGCGCTTGTACATTGGCAATCCATAAATGTTCCCAAGTTGCTACGTTATCTCCCATCCAAGTTGAGGTGTAACGTTGTGTACCAGAATAGGCTGCTCTAGTAATTACAAAAGGACGTTTTGGATAGGCGAATTTTTTCAAACCATGATAGGTTGCGCGTGCCATTTGCATTCCATACACATTATGTGCTTTTCTGTGACTACAAGGATTACCATCATAATCATGACGCACATCATCAGGAAAAGTTTTGTTGGGCACTTCCATCACTGCAGGTTCGTTCATATCATTCCAAACACCTTTTACGCCAATATCTTCTATTAATTCTTTAAATAATTCAGACCACCATTCACGAACTTCTGGTTTAGTATAATCAGGAAAATAACATTCTCCAGGCCAAACTTTTCCTTTCATGTAAGGGCCATCAGCTCTTTTACAAAAATAATCTTTGTCTAAAGCTTCTTTAAATACATCGTATTCTAAATCAATTTTAATACCTGGATCAATAATTACAACCGTTTTAAATCCATCATCCTCCAATTCTTTCACCATTCTTTTTGGGTCTGGAAAATGGTTTTTATCCCACGTAAAACAACGGAAACCATCCATATAATCGATATCTAGATAAATGGCATCACAAGGAATTTTTAAATCTCTAAAAGTTTTAGTGATTGTTTTTACTTCACTTTCTGGGAAATAACTCCATTTACATTGATGAAAACCCAATGCCCATAATGGGGGTAAAGTGTGAGGTTTTCCGGTTAAATCAGTATAATTGGCAACAACATCTTCCATTTTTGGGCCATAAATAAAGTAGTAATTCATTTCACCACCATTTGCCCAAAAACTTGTTACGTTTCTGCGTTCTTGTCCAAAATCAAAATGGGTTTTAAAGGTATTGTCAAAGAAAATTCCATAAGATTTGTTATCTTGAATAGCGGTATAAAAAGGAATTGCTTTGTAAATTGGATCCGTATCTTTGCCAAAAGCATAGGAATCTGTCACCCAATTTTCGTAACGTTTTCCTTTCATATTTACGCCAACAGGTTTGTCTCCTAATCCATAATAGCTTTCTGCACGTTGGCAAACTTTACTCATTTTAACGATATCACCCCCAAATTCGTAACTTTCTTCCCAGTGAAAACCAAGTTCGTCTTCATTGATCAATTTTAAATCAAGTGCATCATAAATTTTGATTTGTAAACTTAGTTTTTCTACTTTACAAATCAATTTTGATGTTTTAATGACATAGTGTGTTTCCTCTTCAACAACTTCTAAAAAGTTGTATCCTCTTGAAGCGTGAATGGTAATTCCGTAAGAAAAATCGTTATCAAATTTTCCTGTGGTGGTGTATCTAAAACGAATAACACTATCTCTAACAACAGTTACTTGTAATATTACGTTGTTTTTTGAGGTGAAATATAGTGTATCAACTACTTTTTTATATTTTATAATTTCGGATGGAAATAAATTTCCTTTTTGTTCAAGTTCGGTATTAACAATCATTTATTAGTTTGTTTTTTAGTTTTGTAAAAATCGTAAAACTTTGGAAAACAGCCTTGCTATTGCGTGATTTTTTACGACAACGTTTGCGTGTAAAATTACTAGAATTGATGGAATTTTTGCTATTTATAGAAGGTATTTTTATAATAAGGGATAGAATATTGATACCTTTAAAAATTATAGTTTATTTTTTTAAAATCACAAAAAAACATCCCTTTTTTGAGAATTCAAAAAAGGGATGTTTTAGGTTTATTCAAATTTAAAAGCCATCATTGCTAATGGAGGTAAATCCAATTCTAGTGAATGTTCTCTTCCATTCCATTCTCTAACTTCAGAAGTGAGATTTTTATTTTTAAAACTGCCACTTCCAAAATATTTTTTAGCATCGCTATTAAAAATTTCTTTCAAAGTTCCCGCTTTTGGAATTCCTATTCTGTAGTTTTCTCTTGGAATAGGTGTTAAATTCAACACTACAATGACGTTGTCTTTTTCATTTTCTCCTTTTCGGATGTAAGTCATCACCGAATTTTGGTGATCTCCATGATCAATCCATTCAAAACCTTCATGAGAGAATTGCTTCTGATACATTGCAGGTTCTTTTTTGTACAACTTATTTAAATCTTTTACCAAGTTCTGTGCACCTTTATGAACGTCATATTGCAACAAATGCCAATCTAAACTTGTTTGGAAATTCCATTCCGAAGTTTGTCCAAATTCACCTCCTTGAAACAATAATTTTGTTCCTGGATGCGTGTACATAAAACTATACAACAAACGTAAATTCGCAAAACGTTGCCATTCATCACCTGGCATTTTATCAACAATGGCTTTTTTCCCATAAACCACTTCATCATGAGATAAAGGCAGCATAAAATTTTCGGTAAAAGCGTAATTCAAACTGAATGTCAAATCATTTTGATGGTGTTTTCTATAAATGGGTTCTTTGGCGAAATACTCAAGTGTATCATGCATCCAACCCATCATCCATTTCATTCCAAATCCTAAACCTCCATCATAAATTGGACGTGAAACTTTTGGAAAAGAAGTAGATTCTTCAGCAATCGTTTGCACATCAGGGAAGGAAGCATATACTTCTGTATTCATATCTTTGATAAAATCAATCGCTTCTAAATATTCTCTTCCACCAAACATGTTTGGTTCCCATTGTCCTTCTTCGCGTGAATAATCTAAAAATAACATGGATGCTACTGCATCAACTCGCAATCCATCTGCGTGAAATTGATCCAACCAAAAAATAGCATTACTTATTAAAAATGCTTTGATTTCATTACGTCCATAGTTAAAAATCAAACTTTTCCAATCTTGATGATAGCCTTTTCGCTGATCAGGATGTTCGTATAAATGCGAGCCATCAAAAAAACCTAAGCCATGATCATCAGAAGGAAAATGAGAAGGAACCCAATCTAGCAAAACACCAATGCCTTTTTCGTGAAATTTATCCACCAAATATTTGAATTCTTCAGGATATCCAAAACGTGCAGTTGGTGCGAAATATCCAACCAATTGATACCCCCAACTTGGATCATAGGGATATTCCATGATGGGCATAAATTCTACGTGAGTAAAATTCATTTCTGCCACATAATCCACCAATTCATCAGCCAATTCAACATAACTCAAAAAGCGATTTTGTGCAACTTGCTTTTTCCAAGATCCTAAATGCACTTCATACACAGAAAAAGGTGCATCTAAGGCATTATTTTTTTTGCGGTTTTTCATCCATTTGGTATCTTTCCAGTCATAGGAATCTTCCCAAACTACAGAGGCTGTTTTTGGTGGATGTTCACATCTGCGTGCAAATGGATCTGCTTTTTCGGTTCTAATGTCGTTATTGGTACTTTGAATTTTGTATTTGTAAATATTTCCTTTTCCAACACCAGGAATAAAACCTTCCCAAATGCCACTTCCGTCCCAACGAACGTTTAATTGATGTTCACCTTCTAACCAAAAATTAAAATCGCCAACTACTGAAACCATTTTAGCACTGGGCGCCCAAACTGCAAAATAGGTTCCTTCTTCACCATTTAAAGTGATGATGTGAGAACCAAATTTTTCATATAATCGATAATGCTTTCCGGCTTTGAATAGGTTGATATCAAAATCTGTAAAAAGACTGTGTACTTTTGTTTTTGTCATAATGTTATGAGTTCAAAATGTTTGCAATACCTTTTAATGGAATGATTGTCCATTTTGGTCTTGAGTTAAGTTCGTATCCAAGTTCATAAATTGCTTTTTCTAACAAGCAATATTTCAATAAATAAACTCTTTCATTGGTATAGCCAATAGATAGATTGGCCTGTTGTGTAATTTCTCTGTAGGTTTCTAAAAAAACGGCTACTAAATATTTGTAAATGAGTTCTCCAAATTCAAAAAGGGCTTCTTGCGACAAAGAATAACTTTCAGTATTGTTAAATATAGTTGAGTAAATAGCGTAATGAAAAGAGCGAAATAAACCTGCTACATCTTTTAATGGAGGCTGTTTTACTTTGCGGTCTCTTATGGTACTTTCTGGTTCGCCTTCGAAATCGAGGATGCAAAAATCATCATCTTGCACTAAAATTTGTCCTAAATGATAATCTCCATGAATGCGAATGCGTTCGCCTTTTAGTTTTGTCCAATCAAAATTAACCAATCTTTTACGGATGATATTTTTGTTTGCCAAAAATTCTTTGGCTAATTCCAGAGAATATCCTTCTAAATGATGCAGATTATTTTCGGTTAAATTCAGTCTATTTTGAAATTGATACGTCAATCTGTTTTTTAACCAAACCGAATAATCACTGTTAAATCGGGTAGGAGTGAAGGCAGTTTCTTCAAATTCAGAACCCAAAGCAATGTGCATTTCAGCCGTTCTTTGAGCCAATAATGAAACTTTGTTCAATAAATTGATTCCAATTACATCGATAATTTGCGGAGGTAATTCTGATATTTTTCTCCTTTCAAAAATGTTGATATCAGGAAAATCAGAAAAAACAGGTTTTTTGATGTCAATATTTTTATAAATGACATGCAATTCTTTTAAAAAATATTCCCAAGCATCTCCATTATTGGGTACCATTTTTTGCATCAAACCAATGGTAACATTGGTATTGTCAGAATCAATAATATTGATACTTCCTAAATAAGGTGGCGTATATTTGAATTCTTTAATGTCAGACAAAAATCGACTCATTTCATAATCTGGATTTTTATCAGCATAAATTCTTCTGAAAAATTTCAAGATAAAAGCGTCATTATAAATGATGGAAGTGTTGCTTTGCTCAACTCCCATAAAACGCGAAGATTCGTATGCAGGAAACGTAAAACTATCTGATTTGTGATATTGAACAGGTGTTTTGTCAACAGGCAAAGCTGATGAAATTCGTTCATACACCACTTTTCTGAAAGATTCTAAATGCATGGCATCAATGATAAATCCCTCTTGATTTTTTAATTTTATAGGAAGAATTCTGTTTTCTTTCGCAAAATTTTCATCAGAAACAAAAGCAATTGGCAAAAAGTAATGATGATAGAAAGCTTCTTCAAAATCGACTTCTAACAACAATCCGAAATACACTTCTTCGTGATGTTGAATTCTAAAATAATCACTCAATTCGATGTATTTTAGTTTGCTCGATTTTCCTCCATACCAACGCTGTTTTACAATATATTCCTCTAAAACATCCGCTAAAAAAATTGTAACAAATGCTTTATCCTCCATCAAATGTTCCCATTTGTGGTTGGAAGAAAAAATTGGAAAATCTTCGTTAGAAGCTTCTTGTTCTGACATTTTTATTTGTTAATCTTAAAAATATGAAAAGGTAATGATGGATGTAATTCTACATAATTCCATTCGTTGTACCAATTGTAACAATTTCTGGTTACCAAATCTTCTACTTCTACTTTTTGGCCATGCTGTACTTTCAAATCGTTCAAAGGCAATTGAACAGAACCAGCTTGAGAATGATATGCATCTAAACTGATAATGGTGATAGTTTCGTTAGTTTTGGAATCATTCCATTTATAAAAAGCAATGAGTTGGTCGTTTCCAGTTTCTAGAAATTGGATATTATTCGTTTGCTGATACGATTCCTGATCTTTTCGAATGTGATTGATTTTCGTAATCAAGGCAGTTATTTTATTTTCTTTAAACCAATCATAATGGCATAATTGGAATTTTTCGGACATGTAATATTCTTCTTTTCCTGGAATTGGAGTGCTAATCATTTGCTCAAAAACAGGCCCATAAATCCCAATATTTGAGCTCAAAGTTGCTGCCAACGCGTAACGTTGCAAGTACCTAGACTCTGGTGCACCTTGCAAATGAAACGGATTGATATCAGGTGTGTTTGGCCAAAAATTGGGCCTCATAAATTCACGTTGGTTCGTTTTAGTCAATTCATTGACATATTCCATCAATTCGTGCTTAGATTCTCGCCAAGTAAAATAGGTATAAGATTGTGTATATCCTTGTTTTGCAAGTTGTTGCATGATTTTTGGTTTTGTAAAAGCTTCTGCTAAAAACAAAATATCTGGATGTTGTTTTTTTACTTCGCTAATCACCCAATTCCAAAAATAATAAGGTTTTGTATGTGGATTGTCAACTCTAAAAACTCGAATTCCGCACTCAATCCAATACAATAAGGTATCTAAACATTCTTGCCATAGGTTTTTGAAATCTTCTGTTTCCCAATAAATTGGAAGAATGTCTTGGTATTTTTTTGGTGGATTTTCAGCATATTGTACAGTTCCATCAGGACGCCATTTAAACCAACTTGGGTGTTCTTTTACCCAAGGATGATCTGGTGCTGCTTGCAATGCATAATCCATGGCAATTTCAATTCCCAATTCATTAGCTCTAGCAATTAAATTTTTAAAATCGTCTAAAGACCCTAACTCTGGATGAATATCTTTATGTCCTCCAAATCGTGAACCAATTCCCCAAGTTGAACCAACATCACCTTCTTGTGCAACAGTTGTGTTGTTTTTTCCTTTTCTGTTTACTTCACCAATTGGATGAATTGGCGGAAAATATAAGGTGTCAAATCCCATTTGAGCTACTCTTGGCAACAAACGATGACAGTCATTGAAAGTTCCATGAACGCCTTCCTGTTCAGATGCTGAACGTGGAAAAAATTCATACCAAGTTGAAAATCGTGCTTTTTTTCGATCAACATATACTTGAAACTCTTGAGAAGTGAATGGGATTTTTTTCTCTGGATTATTTTTAAACAAGTGATGTAATCTTTCAGAAACGGCTTCTTTGATAGCTTCGTTATAACTTTCAGGATTTTTAAAAATATAAATCAGATGTAAAAAATAATTTTTATCATCTTCAGAAACATTGTTTAAAGGACTTTCAATAATTACAGCACCTTCTAATAATTCTGAATTTACATGTTGATAATCATCAATTTTTCGTTGAATTCCATGTTGCCAATTCAAGGCATAATCTACCCAACCTTGTACTTTATAAGAATAAAATCCTTGTTTGGTTGTTTGAAAACTAGCTGAAAATTCGTCATTAAAAGTTGGATTCATTCTAGTTTCAGACCATTTTTTCTCAGATTCGTGTTTGTATAATAAACTAGCCTGAATCACATCATGACCATCTACTAAAACATCAGCAGTTACAGTTACAATTTCATCAACAACACGTTTTATAAAAATAGCACCTCCATTCAATTGAGGCGCAACATTTTCTACAACAATTCTACTTTGATTTTGCATTCAATTAACTATTTAAATAATGATTTATTAGCCTATGTTTGTTCCTTTTGCGATGGTAGCTTCTTTTTTAATGACTACAATTCCGTCTTTCACAACATAGGTATCTGTCTCTGTATCAGCTAAATGTTTTCCGCCATTAATTCGAACATCATCACCAATTCTACAGTTTTTATCAATGATACAATTGTTTATATAACATCTGTCTCCAATTCCCATCATAATTTCTATATGATCTCTTTCAACAGATTTTAAGGATTCATAATAGTCACTTCCCATCATGTATGTATTGGAAATCAGTGTGTTTTTCCCAATTCTTGATCGAATTCCAATGACTGATTTTTCAATTTTTTCAGCTAAAATGATACTTCCATCGCCAATAATTGTTCTATTCAAAATAGTTCCCGAAATTTTGGATGTTGGCAAAATACGTGCTCTTGTATAAATTGGTTTATTGTCAAATAAATTGAATTGTGGTACATCATCAGTCAACCCAAGATTGGCCTCGAAAAAGGAATCGATATTTCCAATATCAGTCCAATATCCTTCGTATTGATAACTTAATGTTTTGTGATTTTTAATGGCTTGCGGAATGATTTCTTTACCAAAATCATTCGTATTTGGATCTTTCATCAACTCTTCTAAAAGACTTCTGTTGAAAATATAAATTCCCATAGAAGCCAAATAATCTCTACCTTCATTTTTCATTTGTTGACTTACTTCAGATGTCCATTGAGGTAACAAATCTGCAGAAGGTTTTTCGATAAATGAGGTAATGGTATTTTCTTCATTCGTTTTTAAAATTCCGAAAGAAGTAGCATCTTTAGCATTCACTGGATAGGTTGCAATAGAAATTTCAGCCCCACTTTTTTCATGCGCTTCCACCATTTTATTAAAATCCATTTGATACAATTGATCCCCAGAAAGGATTAAGGCATATTCAAAATCGTTTTGTAAAAAATGATGCATACTTTGCCTTACAGCATCAGCCGTTCCTTGAAACCATTTGTCACTGTGAATGGTTTGCTCAGCAGCTAAAACGTCCACAAAAGCAGAACTAAAAAAGCTAAAATGAT
>JANQTK010000238.1:0-4005 GCA_030731695.1 Polaribacter sp. | reverse complement strand
ACAAAAGCAGAACTAAAAAAGCTAAAATGATAGGTGTTTTTAATGTGTTTGTTTAATGAGGCTGAGTTAAACTGTGTCAACACATACACTCTTTTTATTTCAGAATTGATACAGTTTGAGATTGGAATATCTACCAATCTATATTTTCCTGCAATAGGCACAGCTGGTTTTGATCTGTCTTTTGTTAAGGGATACAATCTTGAACCCTGTCCTCCTCCTAAAATAATACCTAATACTTTGTCATTGATCATTTTGATGCTAATTTTAATGATTTATATAATTCTTCCGTTTGTTTTGCAATTGAAACCCAATCAAAATAATCTTCAACGCGTTTTCTGCCTTTTTGAGCCATTGAATTTCTAAGTGTTGGATTATTGATTACTGTGTTGATACCATCTGCCAAATCTCTAGCAAACTTATCAGGATTGATGGGTTCAAAAGGAGCCTCTGTTTGTTGTTCAACAGGAACTAAAATACCAGTTTCTCCATGAACAACTACTTCTTTAATTCCGCCAACAGCACTTGCTACAACAGCAGTGTTACAAGCCATTGCTTCGATATTGATGATGCCAAAAGGTTCGTAAATTGATGGACAACAAAAAACATCAGCATGAGAATATAATTGAATGACTTGCTTTTTTTCGAGCATTTTATCAATCCAAATGACGTTTTTTCGAGTCTTTTTAATTTCGTTCACAGCTAGTTCCATTTCCAGTCCAATTTCTTTGGTGTCAGGAGCACCAGCACAAAGAACAATTTGAGTATTTTCATCAATATATTTGATGGCATTTACCAAATGAATAATTCCTTTTTGTCTGGTGATTCTACCCACAAAAAGCACATAAGGTTTCGTTTTATCAATGTGATATTCATCCAAAGTTTCACTCTCAGAAGTAGTGATGTATTGCTGTAAATTGATGCCATTATAAATAACTTTTACCTTTTGTTCATCGACATCAAAATATTTTAAAACATCTTCTTTAGTTTCTTCAGAAACAGCAATCAATGCATCAGCCATTTCAATAGCAGTTTTTTCTATCCAAGATGATGCGTCATAACCACGACCTAATTGTTCTCTTTTCCAAGGTCTCAGAGGTTCTAAAGAATGTGTGGTAATTACTAACGGAATTCCATAGCACAATTTTGCAACAATGCCCGCAAAATGGGCGTACCAAGTGTGGCAATGCACAATATCTGCATCAATAAAATCAGCATTCATGTGCAAACCTGTACTTAAGGTTTTAAAAACTGTTTTGAGTTTTTCATCAGCATTGTCAAAAATTGCATTGTCGTAAGGAAATCCTTTTACGGTCAAATTTCCTTCAGTAGTATCTTGATTTCCAAAACTTCGAACTTCAACTTTCATCAGTTTTGATAACTCTTCAGCGAGATATTCTACGTGAACTCCAGCACCGCCATATACATAAGGAGGAAATTCTCTTGTAAAAAAAAGGGTTTTCATAAACAGTTTATAGTTTTTTATGATATTGATTAAGGTTAATTACAGCCCCTTAAGGTATAAATTAGCATTAAAACTACAAAATATTATGAGAAGGAATTTAAAACTGTAAAATAATTATCAGTTTGTTAATAATAGATTGGCTATTTGAGTAAACAGTATTGATATTTTAATGATACTTGATTTATGCAAGAAATAATGTAAATTAAAGGTTGAAAATGTTACGAATTTCTATGTTTATTAATTTCGTCTTGCAATTGTCTTCGTAATTTTTGTTCTCTTTCTATTGATTTTTTTCTGTAAGCTTCAAATTCTTCTTCAACAGTAATCAAATTTTCTTGCGCTTGTTTTGTCAACACATTGCTTTTGAAAAATTTAAATACAAAGAAACCCAATCCACTTCCGAGGCCAATTATGATTGTCCATAAAATTAGGCTATACATAATTTTACTCAAAGGAATTCCAAATAACGAAATGGTGTTTTCTTTTGATAAAGCATTGTCTAATTCCAATTGTGTTTTGGTCATAGATTCGTTTAAATAAGCAATAGTTTCACGTTCGTCTCTGAGTAAATTTTCTATTTCAACCAGTGCTTTTTTTGTTTTTTTTATGGAATCTAATACATTTTGTTTTAATACAACAAACGCATCTTTATCAATAACTTTATAAGTTTGATAAGTTGAAGAAATTCGAAACATTCTATCAAATTGACCTTCAATAGTCTTAGGTTCTGAGATAGGCTCTGTGATTTCTACTTGAGAAAATATAGAGTTTGATAATAAAATCAATAAAATAGCGGTTATAAATAGTCTCATTTTGTGATTTTTGGAGTGTAAATGTATAAAAAAAACCCAAACAAACGTTTGGGTTTTATTATAAGCAAGTATTATTATTTATTTAATTTTCTCTACAACTGCCTTAAAAGCTTGTGGATTGTTTACAGCCAAATCTGCTAAAACTTTACGATTTAGTTCGATTTGATTGGCTTTCACTTTTCCAATAAACTGAGAGTAAGACATTCCATGCAAACGTGCAGCAGCGTTGATACGCGTTATCCACAATGAACGGAAGTTTCTCTTATTGTTTTTACGGTCTCTGTATGCATAAAGCATTCCTTTTTCAACCGCATTTTTTGCTACTGTATAAACGTTTTTTCTACGTCCGAAGTAACCTTTTGCTGCTTTCAAGATTTTTTTTCTTCTATTTCTTGAAGCTACTGAATTTACTGATCTTGGCATAATTCAAATTGTTTTTGTAGTGGGCGGTTTATTTAGCTGTTGGTTTTTAGATTTTAGTTGTTGTTCAACTAATAACTTAAAACTTAAAACTTAAAACTCTTTTATGGCCTCACTCCATGGTTAATAATTAATTCCCTTTTATTAAACTTATTTTAAGTTTAATTGTCTCATGATGCTAGCCTCATCCGACTTGTGTACTAACGTGTCGTGAGTTAACTTCAATTTACGTTTAGTAGACTTCTTTGTTAAGATGTGACTTTTAAACGCATGTTTTCTTTTGATTTTACCAGTGCCAGTTAGTTTAAAACGTTTCTTAGCACTTGATTTGGTTTTCATTTTAGGCATTTCTCCTTCGTTTTTATCTTGCTTATAAATTTATTTTTATCTGAACTTTCTTCAGAATCGTGTTATTTCACTTTTTTTGGAGCGATAAACATAATCATACGTTTACCTTCTAACTTTGGAAGTTGCTCTACTTTTCCATGTTCTTCAAGATCTTGAGCCAATCTTAATAATAAGATTTGTCCTTGTTCTTTGAAAATGATTGAACGTCCTTTAAAAAATACAAATGCCTTTAGTTTTGCACCTTCTTGTAAAAATTTCAGGGCATTTTTCTTTTTAAATTCATAGTCATGTTCATCAGTTTGAGGTCCAAAACGAATTTCTTTTATAACCACTTTTGTAGCTTTTGCTTTCAAAACTTTTTCTCGTTTTTTCTGCTCGTACAAAAATTTCTTATAATCGATAATTTTACAAACTGGTGGTTTTGCATTTGGAGAAATTTCTACCAAATCTAGTTCCATTTCCCTTGCTAGTAATTTCGCTTTTAACAAAGGATATACACCAACTTCTACGTTTTCGCCTACAAGACGAACTTCATCAACATATCGTATATTTTCATTAATTCTATGTTGATCCTCTTTTACTACTCTTAAAGGTCTAGATGACCTAGTTTTTTTAATTGCTATGACGTTTAAATTTAAATTTAACTTATTTTTCTTGTTTCCAAGGATTTGATTGTCTTTAACTTATACTCTAAAACTTTAAAATGGTTTTAAAGTTTTTTGTTCTTCTTTTTTGATAAATGCAACAAACTCTTCAATTGTAAAAGTTCCTATATCGCCTTCACCATGTTTCCTAACTGATACTGTTCCTGTTTCTTCTTCCTTTTCGCCAACAATTACCATAAATGGTATTTTGGCAACTTCTGCATCTCTAATCTTTCTACCAGTTTTTTCATTTCTAGTATCTAAGAGGGCGCGAATTTCGGAATTTTCTAGCGATTCTAAAACTTTTTCTGAATATTTT
>JANQTK010000237.1 GCA_030731695.1 Polaribacter sp. | reverse complement strand
AAGCAAAAACAGATCGAATTCAAGATGCTTTAGACGAGTTTGATGGTGAATATGATGAAGACGAATTGCGATTGATGCGGATTAAGTTTATCAACGAAGTTGGGAATTAGATATAAAAAAAAGTGGCGAGAGCCACTTTTTTTTCTAAAACCGATATTTCATATCAATAGCATATTTTACCAATTCATTTCCTGAAGATAAATCTAATTTTCTAATTATATTTTTTCTGTGAGTATCTACCGTAGATTTCGCTAAAAACAAAGTTTCTGAAATGTCTTTTGAGGATTTTCCATCAGCAATTAAAAGTAATATTTCTTTTTCTCTGTTAGATAAAATTATTTTTTCGTTTTCACCAATGTTGGTATTTCCATCTATCAAATCATTAAGAAAATTATACGCTACATTTGGATCAAAAAAAGTTTCTCCTTTTGCAACAGCTTCAATAGCTTTTGATAACATTTTAATTCCTGAGTTTTTTAAAATATATCCTTTTGCACCTGCTTGAAACATTTGTTTTACAGCTTCCGGCTGATCAAACATGGTCATTGTTAAGACGTGAATATGAGGAAATTGTTTTTTAATACGTTTTGTAGCTTCAATACCATCCATTTTAGGCATTCTAATATCAGTTATCACCACTTTTGGTTGTTTTAATGAAACTATTTTTACTAAATCTTCACCATTATTTGCAGAGCCAATAAATTTTATTTTTTCATGAAATTCATAAAAAGAAACAACGCCATCAATCAACATTTGGTGATCTTCAGCCATAACTACTGTAATCATACAATTTTTTAATCAAATGTAAGCAAAAAACATATTTTTGAAATACCTATCAATAGGTAATTATTATTCAATTGGAATATTTATAATAATAGTTGCTCCTTTCTGATTAGTGGAATCAATGTCAAATGTACCTCCTAAATTTTCAATTCTTTTTTCAATAGAATCCAATCCCATTCCTTGTGTTGACTTGATTTTTTTAGGGTCAAATCCTTTTCCATTGTCTTCAATAATGAGGTTCAATACATTGTCGTACAAAGAAATATTTATGGTTGCATTTGATGCTTCTGCGTGTTTCATAATGTTGGTAATCAATTCCTGCACAATTCTAAAAATAGTAATTTCTAGTCTGTTTTCCAGTCTTTTATCCAATCCGAAATGAACTACTTCAATCTGAATTTTGTCTGCATCCGAAATTTTAGACGCCATCAATTCAATAGCATGCAGCAATCCCACATTGGCAATCACACCCGCATTTTTGGCATGTGCAATATTTCGAACTTTTTTGTAAGTTTCATCAATGAGATTTTCTGTTTTTTCGTATAGTTTTTCTTGATCAAATTCCTTCTTTTCTCTGTTGAGTTTTAGGTTTTCAAAATGCAATTTTAAGGTTGCCAACACACTACCAATATTATCATGCAAATCTTCAGCAATGTGTTTTCGTTCTTTTTCTTGTCCTTCAATCATGGCATTGATAATTCCTAGCTCTTGTTCTTTTAGCAAAGTGAGGTTTTTTTGTCTTTCTATTTCTTTTTCTTGTTCAGCTACCAATTCCTTTTTACGAATATTTAAAATGATTAAGAATGATATAATCACAATCAAAAATAAAAAGATGATTCCTCCTATAATGAGTTTTTTTTGTTCACTGTTTTTAGTTTCTACTTCTTTATTTTTAGTTTCAACTTCCAAAATCTTTTTCTCTTTTTCAGCCGTTTGGTATTTTACATCTAAGTCTGAAATAGCGATATTTTGGGCGGTAAAATTGAGACTATCATTATAAATTTGGTATTTTTCAAAATAATGATACGCATTTTTATAATCTCCTAAACCACTATAACAATCTGCAAAATCTTTATATAAAATTTTTAAGAATTTCAATTTGAAAGAAGTTGGCTCAATTGCTTCCGCTTTTTTTAACTGAACAATTGCTTCATTATAATTTCCTTGTTTTTGAAAAAAGTTGGCATAATTTATATACGAGCCAAACAAAGCATTTCTATTATTGGTATCTATTAATTCCAAGTTTTTCTTAAAATAAAAACTAGCAGAATCTGGTTGTGTTTCTGTAAATAAAAGTGCCAAATTAGCATAAGCAATCGCTTTTGAGCTTTGTTTGTGAGTGTATTTGATGGCTTTGTGGTAAAATTCTGAGGCAAGTTTTGGATTTCTATCGAAATAATACTCAGCATACCTAAAATAAGAAGTGAGTGTTTTAAGAGAATCCTTTTTTTGTAAGGCATATTGATAATACTCATCTAAAAAAGGTTTTGCTTCGTAATTCAAATTATTTTGAGATTGTAAAAGACTAAACAACTCTAAATTACATTTTGCAATACTATCTAAAGCATCAATTTTCTTATAAATAGTTAATGATTTGGTATAATTTTTATAAGCCTCAAAATGCTTGTTTTCCTCATCAAATGCACTTGCTTTCTGAAAATAATCATAAGCACTATCCAACTCCGATTTTTGGGCATACGCAAAACTACAAATCAGAAAAAAGATGATTTGTAGTATTTTTATTTTTATGGTTGAGGGATTTTGCATGCTAAGGACCTTCAATGATTACACCTCCACCAGCTTCTCCTGGTCTTTTTAATTCTACTAACGATTCATTTTTGTTATTGTAATCATTAATAATGTCAGGTAAGTTTGAACAATTTACATCATCAACATCATTAAAAACGATAACTTTAAACTCATTTTTATCAGAATTTAGAATAGAAGTTGAAGAGCAGTTTTGAATTAGATGATTTGGTATTTCTATTTTCATCAAATACTCAGGAGGGTTAGATCTTGTTGATGTTAATTTTCCATTAGTAATATGAAAAATAAGATATTCAACATTGAAGTAATTTTTATAAAAAGCGTTTTTAAATATGAAATCTTTACTTTCGGTTAATATCTCGACATTGATATTTTTATTTCTAGCATTAAAATAGCTTCTTTTATATTCTTTTTTTGCAATATCAAGGTTCAATTTTGATTTATAAAATCGTTTGTGTACTTGTTCTGTAAGATTTTTAAAGTTAATTGTTAGCATAGCATTTTTATTTAATTGTAGTATGTAAATATCAATAAAAAACAAATAAAAATTTCTACCTACAATTAGGTATTTTAAAAAAAACTAAACAGTAACAAAAGTCAACACAATCCCCAAAATAATGGCAATAAACTTTTTGAAGTTAAAGCTATGATTTTCAGAACCTTCAAATAATATAATGGTAGAAATATGGAGGAAAACTC
>JANQTK010000236.1:8611-14153 GCA_030731695.1 Polaribacter sp. | reverse complement strand
TCCATTCATTTTGGTGATATCAATGTTTTGGAAGACAAAATGGCATTGAGAAAAGTGTTGGGGTATTTGCCACAATCTTTTGGAGTGTATCCAAAAATGTCAGCTGTTGATTTGTTGGATTATTTTGCAACTTTAAAAGGAGTTTCCAACAAAACTGAAAGAGAAGCTTTGGTAAAAGAAGTGTTGGAAATTACCAATTTATATGATGTTCGTAAAAAATATGTAGCTGGTTATTCTGGTGGAATGAAACAGCGTTTTGGCATTGCACAATTGTTGTTGAACAATCCAAAATTGATTATTGTTGATGAGCCAACTGCGGGTTTAGATCCTGCAGAAAGACATCGTTTTTTGAATGTGTTGCGTGAAGTTGGGACCAATTGTACCGTAATTTTTTCGACACACATTGTAGATGATGTAAAGGAATTGTGTAATGAAATGGCTATTTTAAATGGTGGAAACATCTTAAACCATACAACTCCACAAAAAGCGACTTCAGAATTGGAAGGAACAATTTGGAAAAAAGTAATCAACAGAGAAGATTTAGAAGAAAATCAGCAGTTGTTTGATATTTTATCATCAAGTTATAATCAAGATAACACCTTAAATATTAGAGTTCATGCCTCTGAAAAACCTTCGGAAGATTTTGTTGAGGTTACTCCTCAATTAGATGATGTGTATTTTATTGCGCTAAAAAAGGATGAACCTGTTCAAGTTTTGAGTTCTTAGTTGTAAGTTTTAAGTTAAGATTATTAATCAGTTTTAACTTTTAGCAAATAAACTCATCATTAAAAACTCATCACTCAAAACTCATTATATGTTTTCAACAATATTCAAACAAGAAATTAAATACTGGTTCAACAAGCCAGCATTTTATATTTATTTGGTCATCTTTTTTTTATTATCATTCTTTTTATCAGCTGCTTCTGCAGGTTTTTTTGATTCCATAACAGCTACAACAGGTTCTTCAAGAATTGTGAATTCGCCAATTGGAGTTAATAATTTATTGAATGGACTTACTGTTTTTATTTTCTTTTTATTTCCATCAATTATTGGAGTATCAATTCACAGGGATTTTAAAAGTGAAATGCACACTATTTTATATTCCTATCCTTTTACAAAAGCCAATTACTTATTTGCTAAATTCTCAAGCGGAATTGTAGTGGTTACCATCATTGTGTTGTCAATTGCAATTGGAATGATGATTGGGTTTCGTTTTCCAGGAACCAACTCAGAGTTGGTGGGACCATTGCAACTTTCAACGTATTTGAAAGCCTATGTTGTTTTTATTTTGCCTAATATTTTGTTGTTTGGAGCGATTGTTTTTGCAGTCGTTACTTTTTCGAGAAATATTGCTGCAGGATTTATCACTGTAATTGTATTGCTTTTTGTGCAGGGTGTTTTGGAAAGTTCCCTTTCTGAGCCAGAACAAAGAGGTTTATTGGCAATTTTAGATCCTTTTGGTGCTGCTTCTGTAAATTATTATACCAAATATTGGACGCCTTCTGAACAAAATGAAATGCAAATTCCTATCGAAGAAATGATAATTTACAATCGTTTATTGTGGTTGGCAATTTCAAGTTTGGTCTTTGGATTGGTGTTTCGTTTTTTTGCATTTAGTCAAAATGCATTGTCATTTACTTTTAGAAAATCAAAAGGTGAAAGAGTTACAAAAACGAATTTTAGCGGAATCACAAAGATTTCATTGCCAAAAGTAGCGTATGATTTTTCGTTTTTTCAAAATTTAAAAACACTTTGGAAATTATCCAATATCGATTTTAAATACATTATTAAAAGTTGGCCTTTTATTTCAATTGTGTTGGTTGGCTTGGTGTTGATGATTGTTGGTTTATCAGAAATTGGAGATATTTTTGGAACACCCACATTGCCAGTTACTTGGAAAATGTTAAATATTGGAAACGTTTTTTCTTTATCCATCATTATTTGTACTTTTTTATATGCAGGAATGTTGGTTCACAGAGCAAAACTTTCTAATTTGAATCATTTAGTGGATGCAACTCCGATTCCAAATTGGACCTTATTGTTTTCAAAAGTGGTTGCTTTGGTAAAAATGCAATTCGTTTTGTTAGCGCTAATTATGGTTTCTGGAATCTTATTTCAAATTTATAAAGGCTACTATAATTTTGAAACTGGTCATTATGTTGTGGAGTTATTTTTATTAGAATTTCTCAATTATTTTATTTGGGCAATGTTGGCAATTTTCATTCAAACATTGATTGGAAACCCTTATTTAGGATTGTTTTTATTGTTAGTTCTTTCCATTGGAATTCCATTTTTATCATTGGCAGGTATTGAACAATCTATTTTCAAATACAACGAAGGTCCAGGATTTAGCTATTCTGATATGAATTCCTACGGATTTTTAACACCGTTTTTAGTATATAAATTGTACTGGGTTTTATGCGGATTTACCTTGTTAATTTTCTCAGCATTGTTTTGGGTAAGAGGAATCCCTAATTCATTTAAAGAAAGAATTCAAATTGCAAACTCCAGATTTAAAGGAGTTTATGTAGTGGGATTTGTTATTTTCTTTAGTGCTTTTTTAGGATTGGGATATTCTATTTATCAAGAAACGGGTACTAAAAGCAAACGAACTTCTTCCAAAGAATTTGAAATGAGAAGTGTTGAATGGGAGAAAAAATATAAAAAATATGAAAATTACGCACAACCAAGAATTGTTGGCGTAAAAACAAAAATGAATATCTATCCAAAAGAACGATTTTTTGATGCAACTGCCATTTTTACGATGGTTAATAAAACTGACAAACCCATTGATAGTGTATTTTTAAATCACAATTCTTTAAAAAGTACGTTTGTTTTTAACAAAGCAAATAAATTAGTTTCTGAAGATACTATTCATAATTTTGATATTTATTTGTTTCAAAATAAAATCATGCCTGGAGATAGTTTGCAGTTAATTGTTACTGTAAAAAGTACTAAAAATACAACCTATAGAGAAAATTCACCAGTATTACAAAACGGAACATTTATCAATAATTTTTCCATGTTTCCTTCTTTAGGATATTCCTCAAATGGAGAATTGACAGATAATCAAACCCGAAAAAAATACGGTTTACCCAAAAATGATTTGCGTCCTCATCCTTCAGATTCAACTGCTCTAGGAAATACCTATATTTCAAAAGATGCAGATTGGATTGATTTTGAAGCGACAGTTTCTACATCCAAAGACCAAATTGCCATCGCTCCAGGATATTTACAAAAAGAATGGACAGAAGGTGACAGACGATTTTTCCATTACAAAATGGATTCAAAAATCTTGAACTTTTATGCATTCAATTCAGCTCGATATGAAGTGAAAAAAGAAATGTATAAAGGCATCAGTTTAGAAATTTATTACCACAAACCACATACGTTCAATTTGGATAGAATGATGAAAGGAATGAAAGCTTCTTTAGATTATAATTCTAAAAATTTCAGTCCATATCAACACAAACAAGTTCGAATTATTGAGTTTCCAAGAACTGGAGGAACGTTTGCACAATCGTTTCCAAATACCATTCCTTTTTCTGAAGGAATTGGATTTATTGCAGACGTAAAAGACGAAAAAAATGAGGGTGTAGATTATCCTTTTGCAGTAACAGTGCATGAAGTTGCGCATCAATGGTGGGCACATCAAGTGATTGGTGCTGATGTTTTGGGTGCTACAATGATGTCTGAAAGCATGTCTGAATATGTTTCTTTAAAAGTATTGGAACATCAACAAGGAAAGGAAAAAATGCGCACTTTCTTGAAAAAAGCGTTGGATGATTATTTAATGCAACGAACTTTTGAAAGCAAACGCGAAAATCCATTGATGTATAATGATGGGCAAGGCTATATTCATTATCAAAAAGGGTCTATGGTTTTGTATGCTTTGAGCGATTATATTGGCGAAAAAAAGCTGAATGGTGCTTTGAAAAAGTATGTTGAAAAAGTACAGTTTCAAAATCCACCTTACACAACGTCCATTGATATGGTGAATTTCATCAAAGAAGTTACTCCAGATTCTTTGCAATATGTAATTCATGACATGTTTGAAACCATTACTTTGTATAGAAACAGCGTTAAAAAAGCTACTTCAAAAAAATTAGACAACGGAAAATATCAAGTAGATATTGAGTTTGAAGTTTCAAAATATAGAAATGATGATCAAGGAAAAATCTATTATGGTGAAAATGTAGGAGATACTTTAAGTTATAAAAGTGATAAAATGAAAAAACCCATTTTATCTGTTCGCTTAGAAGATTATATTGACATTGGGATTTTTACAGAAGAAACTGTAAATGGTAAAAAGACAACAAAAGAACTCTATTTACAGAAACACAAAATCACGAAAATTTTTAATAAAATTCGCATTATTGTAGATAAAAAACCATCAGAAGTTGGTGTAGATCCTTACAATAAATTGATTGATACACAATCTGAAGATAATAGAATTAAGATTTAATTCTTAAAATTTTATGGAAAGACCTCACTATTTTTTAAATTATGAGGTCTTTTTTGTTGATTTATTTTTATGTTTTTAAAAATAGAAAAATACCTTTGTAGAAATAATCTGATAATGAAACAATCATTTCTTTTAGTGCTTCTACTTTTTCTTTTTTCCTGTTCATCAAAAAAGATAACTTCCATTTCTTTTTTAGACGAATACATCATTCTAGATTCTTTACAGTTTCAAAATCAAACAATTGGTGGTTTATCAGGAATTGATGTCGTGAATAATGACTATTTTTTTGTGATTGACGATGCTAAAAATCCAAGAATTGTAAGTGCGAAAATCGACATTCAAAATGATAGATTTGAATCTGTTGATTTCAAAAAAGTCATCTTACTAAATGACTCCACAGATACTTTTTTCAAAGAAAATGAACTCGATTTAGAATCCATATTTGTGGATGAGAAAACCAATGAAATTCATTTAGTTAGTGAAGGATCTATCAACAAGAAAAAGCAACCAACAATTTTTAAAATTGATGCAAATGGCAAATTTTTAGCCCAATTTCAATTGCCAAAATCATTGTCAAAAATAGAAAATTTTAAACACAATGGTGTTTTTGAATCTTCTTCTAAAAGCATTGATAATCAGGGTTTTTGGGTTGGAGTAGAGGCGCCACTTTCTGTGGATGGTGAAGAGCCAAAAGCTACTAAAACGTCCTCTCCTGTTAGAATTACATATTTTGATTATAAAATAAATAAAGCAACCAAACAGTTTGCATATCAATTAGAAAAAATTCCAAAACCATATAAAGGAAATCAAAATGTAAATGGTGTAACTGCAATGCTCGAAATTCAAAAAAATCATTTTTTGATTGTGGAAAGAGCCTATCAAAATAATTATGGAAGTGATGGAAATACGATTCGAATTTTTGAAGCGTTTATAGAAAACAATACAACTGATATTTTGAACATTGAATCCTTGAAAAAAACGCCATTCACACCGTTAAAAAAAAGGTTGTTATTTGATTTTGATGCTGTAAAAGAGTCTTTAACTGATGGAATTATTGATAATATAGAGGGAATTACA
>JANQTK010000236.1:7281-8511 GCA_030731695.1 Polaribacter sp. | reverse complement strand
AAAAAAACATTGGGATTTGAAAATGTGAAAGTGGTTACTTTTTTAGACTATGACAAAAAAAATAACAAAGCCCAATATTATTTTTCTGACAAAGATGTGGATTGGAATGGTGCTTTTCAACAAGTAGCTTTACGAGATTTTCTAAACGAACCTTTAGATTTATTGATTGGTTATTTCGATACAAATAATATTTTTATGGAAATGGCTGTTTTAAAATCAAAAGCAACCTTTAAAGTAGGTTTTTCAGGGGTAAATCAACCCTTGTATGATATGGAAATTGCCGAAATTCCAAGCAATATCCATAATTTTTTAAGTGAACTGAAAAAGTATCTGGTCATTTTAAAGAAAATGAAAAATTAAACGACAATCTAAAAGTTGTGTATTCTTTTCAAGAACTCTTTTTTTGAGGATTTCATTCATTTTAAAATCGTAATTTTGTACATCAAATTTAAACAGAATGCAACAATTTATTGGAATGGGTGTGGCTTTGGTAACACCTTTCAAAGATGATTTTACAGTGGATGTTGATGCACTTACAAAATTAGTGAATTTCAATATCGATAATGGGACTAACTATTTGGTTGTCAATGGTACAACTGGCGAAAGTGCCACCATTTCTAAAGAAGAAAAAGAGTTGATTATTGATGTTATTGTCAAAACAACAAATAAAAGAGTTCCATTGGTTATTGGAATTGGAGGAAACAATACGTTAGAAGTTGTGAAAGAATTGAAAACGAGAGATTTATCACAATTTGATGGAATTTTATCGGTAGCACCTTATTACAGCAAACCAACGCAAGAAGGTTTTTATCAACATTACAAAGCCATTGCAGAAGCCACTGAAAAACCAATCATTTTATACAACGTTCCAGGAAGAACTGCCCGAAATATGGAGCCTAGTACCACTTTACGTTTGGCAAAAGATTTTAAAAACATTGTTGCTGTGAAAGAAGCAGGCAACAATCAACAACAATATTACACGCTATTAAAAGATAAACCTGCTGATTTTTTAATCATTTCAGGAGATGATGATTTGGCTTTGGGCGTAACTTTGGCTGGAGGATCAGGAGTGATTTCTGTAATTGGACAAGCGTTTCCAAAAGAATTTACGGAAATGATTCAATTAGGTTTAGAAGGAAAAAATAAAGAAGCCTATGAAATTCATTACAAATTGATGGATATTATCAATCTTATTTTTGAAGAAAATAATCCTGCAGGAATCAAAGAAGT
>JANQTK010000236.1:0-7181 GCA_030731695.1 Polaribacter sp. | reverse complement strand
TCACAAATATATTTAGCCATGGCTTCTTGGGCTGAAGTTCTTGGTTTTGAAGGAGTTGCTCAGTTTATGTATGCACATTCTGATGAAGAAAGAATGCACATGTTAAAGTTGGTGAAATTCATCAACGAAAGAGGAGGTCATGCAAAAATTTCGGCTTTAGATGCACCTCCAACAGAATTTGGTTCTTTCAAAGAAATGTTTCAAGAATTGTTTAAACACGAAGTTAAAGTATCAGCTTGTATTAATGATTTGGTTGATATTTGCCTGAAAGAAAAAGATTACGCAACTCACAATTTTTTACAGTGGTATGTTTCAGAACAAATTGAAGAAGAAGCACTTGCTAGAAATATTTTAGATAAAATAAAATTGATTGGCGATGATAAAGGTGGGTTTTACTTGTTTGATAACGATATCAAATTACTAATTACTACCGCAAATAAAGCATAGTTTTTGTGATTATTATTGGAGATGGAAGCTTTTTTTTAGGCGATTTTTATCTTCAAAATATCATTTTACTAATCCATATTTAATTCCTAATTTTGCCGAATGCAAAAATTTAAAAATTTAGCGTATTTAGTAGCTGTCAGCCTTTTATTATTCTCATGTGGAGAATATCAAAAAGTGTTGAATAAAGGTACTGTTGAAGACCAATACAAAATGGCTGTAAAAATGTACGAATCTCAAAAGTTCGGAAAAGCCATTCGTTTGTTCGAAAAAATAACACCTGCATACAGAGGAAAACCACAAATGGAAAGAATCCAATTTATGGTTGCTCAATCTAATTTCAATGAAAAAAATTATCAAACAGCAGGCTATTATTTTGATCGTTTTGCAAAGAATTATCCAACCAGTTCAAAGTTAGAAGAAGCCTCTTTTGCCTCTGCATTGAGTTATAAATTAGCATCACCAGAATTTAGTAAAGATCCTACAGATACTGAAAAAGCATTAGAATCTTTTCAAAGTTTTATCAATGCATTTCCAACTTCAGATAAATTAGAAGAAGCAAATAAGCATTATAAAGAATTACGCTATAAACTACAGAAAAAGTATTTCGAAATCGCAAAGACCTATTACACAACTGCTGATTATGATATGAGAAATTACAAAGCTGCTATTCAGGCTTTTGATAATTTATTAGAGGATTATTTAGGTTCTGAGTTCAAAGAAGAAGCCTTGTATTATCGATTAAAAGCGGCGCACGATTTTACGTTGAAAAGTTACGACAGAAGAAAACCAGAGCGTATCAAAGATGCTATGGAAGCTTATGAAAAATTAATAAGAAATTATCCTGAAACGAAGTTTAAAACGGAAGTGGATAAAATGGTTGCAAAATTGCAAAAAGAAAAAGAAAGAATAGACGATCTTATTGCAAAATCTAAAGAATTAGAAGATTCAAAATAAAAATAAAAAAATGGATTATAAGGATACAAAAGCTGCTATAAGTACAATTACTTATGACAAAAACGAAATTGAAGCGCCAACAAAAAATATTTATGAGGCGATTTCAATCATTGCAAAAAGAGCAGAGCAAATCAATTCTGATTTAAAAATTGAATTGGTTGATAAGTTAGATGAATTTGCTACTTACAATGACAGTTTAGAAGAGGTTTTTGAAAATAAAGAACAAATCGAAGTTTCTAAATTTTATGAGCGTTTGCCAAAACCAACCGCTTTAGCTGTTGAAGAATGGTTAAAAGGTAAAGTTTATTTTAGAACTCCAGATTCGGAATAATGTCTGTTTTAAGCGGAAAAAAAATTCTTTTAGGCATTACTGCAGGAATTGCCGCTTATAAATCAGCAAATTTAGTTCGATTATTTATAAAATTAGGCGCAGAAGTCAAAGTAATGATGACTCCTGCGTCTAAAGATTTTATAACACCTCTTACACTTTCTACTCTTTCTAAAAATCCTGTTCATTCTTCGTTTTACGATACAGAGAACGAAAACGAATTGTGGAACAATCATGTTGAATTAGGTTTGTGGGCTGATTATGTAGTTATAGCCCCAGCAACTGCAAATACCTTGTCAAAAATGGCAAATGGTACTTGCGATAATTTGGTTTTGGCAACCTATTTATCAGCAAAATGTCCAGTATATTTTGCCCCAGCAATGGATTTAGACATGTACAAACATTCCTCAACCAAAGAAAATCTTCAAAAATTACAAAGTTTTGGAAATGTTATGATTCCTGCAACTTCAGGTGAATTGGCAAGTGGTTTGGTTGGTGAAGGAAGAATGGCAGAGCCAGAAGATATAGTTGCTTTTATTGAAAGTGATATTTTGTCAAAACTACCTTTGCGTGGAAAAAAAGTACTGATCACTGCAGGTCCAACCTATGAAGCTATTGATCCTGTGCGTTTTATTGGCAATCATTCTTCAGGAAAAATGGGATTTGAAATAGCCAAGCAAGCAGCTAATTTAGGTGCTGAAGTTTTTTTGGTAACAGGTCCAACTCACCAAGAAGTAAAACATTCTTTTATCAAAAGAATTGATGTAATTTCAGCGGAAGAAATGTACAATGCATCACACGAATATTTTAATGAGGTTGATATTGCCATTTTATCAGCTGCAGTTGCAGATTACAAACCGAAAAATATTGCTCATCAAAAAATAAAAAAGAAAGATGCAACGTTATCAATTGAGTTAGTACCAACCAAAGATATTTTAGCTTCGTTAGGTAAGATAAAAAAGCAACAATTTTTAGTTGGTTTTGCATTAGAAACGGACAATGAAATTGAAAATGCAAGTGCAAAATTAACTCGTAAAAATTTAGACATGATTGTTTTAAATTCTTTGCAAGATAAAGGAGCGGGTTTTGCTACAAATACAAATAAAATAACTATTATTGATATAAATTTGAACATAACTGAATTTGATTTAAAGTCAAAAACAGCTGTTGCCAAAGATATTATCAACGAAATTTTACAAAAATTAGATGCGTAAACTTGTTTTTTTTACTAGCTTTTTATGGTGTTTCAATCTGTTTTCACAAGAAGTAAATTGTTTGGTAAAAATCAACTATGAACAAATAGGAGGTTCAAATCGTCAAATTTTTCTGACTTTAGAAAAAGCGTTGACAGAGTTTATCAACCAAACAAAATGGACGAATAGAATTGTAAAACCTGAAGAAAGAGTAGATTGCGCTATCAATATCATCATTAGCTCAAGAGAAGACAATACCTTTACAGGTACCTTACAAATTCAATCTTCAAGACCTGTTTTTGGCTCTTCGTATGCAACTCCTTTATTAAATATCAAGGACAATGATTTTACTTTTAGGTACAACGAATTTGATCCAATAATCTATAACCGAAACTCCTATGATAGCAATTTAACGTCTACTATTGTTTTTTACATATATACAATTTTAGGTGTTGATGCTGATTCTTTTTCAAAATATGGTGGAGAATTTGAATTGAAAGAAGCACAAAATGCAATGTTACAAGCGCAACAAAGTGGCATTGCTGCTTGGCAAAATGTAGTTGGAAAACAAAATCGTTTTTTATTAATTGATGATTTATTATCCCCGAATTTAAAAATATTCAGAGATGTGATGTACGAATATCACATTAAAGGAATGGATAACTTTGCTGCTAATAAAGATTTCGCAAAGCAAACCATTGAAGATAGCGTATTGAAAATTGAAACGTTGTTTAATAAAACTGTAGGAAATTATCTAATCAGAGTGTTTTTTGATGCCAAAGCTGATGAAATTGTTAATATTTATACTGATGGACCAAAAACAAGAAATGCTGCTAGATTAGTTACATCACTCAGAAAAATTTCTCCAAATAATAGTTCAAAGTGGCGAAATTTAGAGTAAGATTTTAATACAATCTATGAAAAGATTTCGTTAATTTTATTCTTTAAAATTTACCAATTTTGCTCACACAATTATCCATCAATAACTACGCATTAATCAATGAATTAACGATTGATTTTTCATCAGGTTTGTCAATCATTACTGGCGAAACTGGTGCTGGAAAATCCATTTTGTTGGGTGCTTTAGGATTGGTTTTAGGTAACAGAGCTGATTTATCATCTTTAAAAGACACCACGAAAAAGTGTGTTGTTGAAGCAAAACTAGACATTACAAACTATAACTTACACGACTTTTTTGAAACTTCCGAGCTAGATTACGAAAATCTGACCATTATCAGAAGAGAAATTTTGCCATCAGGAAAATCAAGAGCGTTTGTGAATGATACTCCTGTTAATTTATCGGCGTTAAATGACTTAAAATCGTTGTTGATGGATGTACATTCACAGCATCAAACAATGCAATTGTCTGATGCCAACTTTCAGTTTTCAATAATTGATGCATTGGCTAAAAATAGTCTTTTCATTGAATCGTATAAAAAGGGTCTAAAAATCCTTGCGAACCTTAAAAAAGAGTTAGAAAAATTAGAAAAAAATCAGCAAGAAGCAAACCTACAATATGATTATAATTTGCACTTATTCAATGAATTAGATAAAGCCAAGATATTAGTTGATGAACAAGGAGAATTAGAAGAAAAGCTTGAAAAATTGAATAATATTGAAGATATTAAACTCAATTTATCGGAAGCACTATCGATTTCTGTGAATGAAGAAATTGGAATTCAAAATTTACTGTTCACTTTAGAAAATCGCTTGTCTAAAATTGCACCTTTTTCGAAAGAATATCAAGAATTATCAAGTAGAATTACCAGTGTAAAAATAGAGTTAGACGACATTGTTACTGAACTAGAAGATGCGAATGAAAATGTTGAATTTGATCCAATTGAAGCTGAACAAATCAATGATAGATTGCAACTTTTGTATAATTTACAAAAAAAACACTACGTAAATTCGAATGCTGAACTATTAGTTGTTTTGGAGGAATTGTCAGAAAAAGTAAGTCAAGTTGAAAATGCGGATGAAATCATCAAACAAAAAAAGATTGAAATTGAAACTGTTGCTGCTAAGTTAGATAGTGTTGCTCTCAAAATTTCTGAATCAAGAAAAAAAGTAGTCCCTAGTTTGTTAAGGGAATTACAGTTATTATTGTCTGATTTAGGAATGGTCAATGCGCGTTTTTCAATAAATATCAACCCAACAAACCAGTATTTTTCAAACGGGAAAGATGAATTAGGATTCCTTTTTTCTGCCAATAAAGGCGGTAATTTTGGGGAATTAAAAAAAGTAGCTTCTGGTGGTGAATTATCTCGAATTATGCTTTCTATCAAAAAAATATTATCAGAAAACATGCAATTGCCAACCATCATTTTCGATGAAATTGACACAGGAGTTTCTGGTGAGGTTTCTAATAAAATTGCAGCAATCATGCAACAAATGAGTCAACATATGCAAGTAATTACCATTACGCATCTGCCGCAAATTGCAGCCAAAGGAACGCAACATTACAAGGTTTTTAAGGAAGAAATAAATGGAGAAACAACCACGCAATTAAAAAAATTAACCTCAAAAGAGCGTGTGAGAGAAATTGCAGAAATGTTGAGTGGAAAAGAGCTTTCGGAATCAGCAATCATTCATGCAAAAGAATTATTAAATTAAAGTTTATATTTGCAAAACGGTTTTAAGTAAAAAAGTCGAAAGTCAAAAGCTAAAAGGCTAGCAACTAAAAACCAACAACCAACAACTAAAAAACTAAATACTAACAATATGTACAATTTACTAAAAGGAAAAAAAGGAATCATATTTGGAGCGTTAAATGAGCAATCTATAGCATGGAAAGTAGCGGAAAGAGCGCATGAAGAAGGAGCACAATTTGTGTTAACAAATGCGCCAATTGCCTTAAGAATGGGTGAGTTAAATGCATTAGCAGAAAAAACAGGATCTCAAGTTATTGGAGCAGATGCCACTTCTATGGATGATTTAAACAATTTAGTAGAAAAATCTATGGAAATTTTAGGTGGTAAAATTGACTTCGTATTGCATTCAATTGGGATGTCTGTTAATGTTCGTAAAGGCAAGCATTATACAGATTCTAACTACGATTTTACCACAAAAGGATGGGATATTTCAGCAGTTTCTTTTCACAAAACTATGAACGTGTTGTACAATAAAAAAGCCATGAATGATTGGGGAAGTATTGTTGCGTTAACCTACATGGCTGCACAAAGAGTCTTTCCTGATTACAATGATATGGCTGATAACAAAGCCTATTTAGAGAGTATTGCACGTAGTTTTGGCTACTTTTTTGGACGTGATCACAAAGTTCGTGTCAATACTATTTCGCAATCTCCAACACCAACAACTGCAGGAAGTGGTGTAAAAGGATTTGACGGATTTTTAGCATATGCAGATCAAATGAGTCCTTTAGGAAATGCAACTGCTTTAGAATGTGCAGATTATACAATTACGATGTTTTCAGATTTAACAAAAAAAGTAACCCTACAAAACTTATTTCATGATGGTGGATTCTCAAATATGGGAGTAAGTGATGAAGTAATGAGTAAGTTTGTAGATGAAAAATAATTTTTTTTAGAAGCTATTTCCTGCTTTTCGTTCTATCTTTTTTTGTGAAAAACAAAAAAAGGATGCCACTTCAATCAGGGCTAAGCTGGTTTACCAACTTCAGGAAAACTCTAAATTTAAAAGTATATCAAAGTTGAAAGACATTCATTGTTTTTCAACTTTTTTATTTCTTACTTTTGAACTAAATCAAAACGAACTAAATTTCCATTGAAACTCAATTTTTCCATTATCATCCCAGTATACAATCGTCCACACGAAATTGACGAATTATTAGAAAGTTTGACTCAACAAGATTTTCAGGATGATTTTGAAGTGTTGGTCATTGAAGATGGTTCTTCTGAAAAGAGTGAAAAAGTAGTCGAGAAGTTTAAAAATCAACTGAATATAAAATATTTTTTAAAAGAAAATAGTGGAGCAGGAGCAAGTCGTAATTTCGGAATGCAACAAGCCTCAGGTAATTATTTTATCATTTTAGATTCGGATGTAATTGTTCCAAAACAATATATGTATGAAACAAAAAATGCTTTAGAAATTAACTTTACAGATGCTTTTGGAGGTCCTGATGCTGCTCATGAAAGTTTTACAGCATTGCAGAAAGCTATCAATTATTCCATGACTTCTGTGTTGACAACTGGTGGAATTCGTGGAAAAAAACAAGCTGTTGGAAAGTTTCAGCCCAGAAGTTTCAATATGGGAATTTCTAAAAATGCTTTCGAAAAAAC
>JANQTK010000235.1 GCA_030731695.1 Polaribacter sp. | reverse complement strand
TTAACTGCAACGCAATCAAAATTCCAATAACCACCAATATTATTTCACCTAAAGCGTATAATACGTATTTTTTGAACTTATTTTCAGTAAGTAGTTTTTGGCGAATTTTACGGAAGAATTTTATCATATAGTTTTTAGATATAAATAATTAATGTAGTAAAAAATTACTAGTTTTTTGCTCCGTTATTTGTAATGGCTTTGCTATTTTGTTGTTTTCTATTTAGGTGTTTTCTTGCTATTTTCTTTTATAAATTGAATTTCCTTCTTTAATCGTTTCCATTACCAAAATATCTTTAATATTATTTTTTAATACTTTAAGTGGATTTTTATCCAACACAACGAAGTCAGCTATTTTACCAGGTGTAATTGTTCCTTTATTGTTATCTTCAAAATGCTGGTATGCAGACCATTCTGTTAAGCATTTCATTGATTCGTAAGGTGTTAATTGTTCACCATCTCCAATAATTTTTCCTGAACGTGACGTTCTAGTAACTGCTGTCCAAACCATTCGCATCAAATTAGGCAATGCAACAGGAGCATCAGTGTGAATTGTAAGACGTACCCCTTTGTTTAAAGCGGTTCTTGTTGGGCTAATTTTATTTCCTAATAAGTCACCAATAATTTGTTTATGCCAATCGCCCCAATAAAAAGTATGTAGTGGGAATAACGAAGCAATCATATCTAATTTTTTTAAAGAATCTAATTGATCCGTTCTAATATATTGACCATGAATTAAAATATTTCTTCTATCCTTATTTCCATACATTTCAATGGCGGGCTTTATACTTCTAATCATTTGGTCGATAGAAGCATCTCCATTTGCATGGGTTTGTACTTGCCAATTGTTTTTAAATGCCAATTGATACAATGCTTCAACATCTTTATCATTAGGAATTGCAGGATAGCCTTTATACTCTTTGTTTTCTCCTGCAGGTGGCAGTACATAAGGTGTTGTACGCCAAGCTGTTCTGCCTTGTGGCGAACCATCTAAAGTAATTTTCATTCCACCAATTCTATAATGATTTGAATATGTTTTACTGTTCCATTTTGATTCAAAAAATGTAGGATGTACATAATCCACATAAGAAACCACATCTATTTTAAAGAAATTAGCCTCAGCCAATTGAATAAATGATTCGTCCATAGCCCTTCCTTCTTGCACAGTTGTATAACCATAACTAATGGCCATTTCTTGTCCTGCTGCTGCAAACTTTACTACAGCTTCATTACTTGTTGGAACAAGCGCTTTGCCAAATAACGGAATCGCTGCCAATTCTTCTAAAACTCCATTAGGTTCATTGGTTCCAGGCATTCTTCTGATGATTCCTCCAGCTGGATTTTTAGATTTTTCGTTAATTCCCATTATTTCTAGTCCTTTAGAGTTCATAGAACAAAAATGCCCTGAAATATGAATGACTATTATTGGGTATTCTGTTGATACTTCATCTAATTCTTGTTTGGTTGGATGTCTTTTTTCTTCCATTACAGATTCGTCATAACCAGCTCCAAAAATCCAACCTGTTAGAGAAATGTTTTCAGGAGTTGCCCATTCTTTAAGTGTTTTTTGCAAATCAGGAATGTTTTTTACGCCTGCATCTGGTGGTGGCAAAAGCTTTGCTCCTACTGCCTGTAGTGGAAATCCTCCAAAGTGACAATGTGCATCAATAAAACCAGGAAATAATGTTTTACCTTGCAAGTCATTTAATTTAGTGTTTTCATCTATCATTTTATCAGCTTCCTTTTTAGGGCCTACAAAAGCTATTTTACCATTTTTTACTGCAATTGCTTCAGCATAAGTAGCAGTTTCTCCTTCCATTGTTACAATATCGCCTCCAAAATAAATGGCATCAGCAATTTCTAAAGTAGTTTGTTTTTTTGTTGATTGTTGGCAACTTATCAATCCAAAAATTAAAGCAAAAGCAGCAATGATTTTTATTTTTTTCATGTTTGTAAATTAGTTTTTATTAATTCCACTTTAAAATACTTAGCATCCCCTTTTTATTTTTTGAAAGTGGTCTTAAGTATATTGGTTTAATTATTTATTTTTTCTTGAATTTCTTTGAATGTCAAACCTGATTTATTCACCCATTCTGAAAATCCGTTAGAATTACGGCCTAAAATCATATTTGATGCAGCACTTGGACTATTAAAAACGGCGTCTTCAGCAAAAATAAGTCGATCACCGTCCTCAATCATAATTTTAGTTTCTATTAATTTTCTTCTCATGTTTCTGTAAGTTTCAGTGCAGGAGTTTGAAAGTGTTTTTTTTGCTTCACTACCTTTTGCCACAATATAGCCTTGGTCTGTCTCAATCATGGTAGCTTTAAAGGTTTTGGTTTTAATAAAATATGTTTCATGAATATCCGTCTCTGTAGAAGAAATTTTATACTCTTTTCCAGAGACAGTAGAAGAAATCAAAAAATTAAATCCCATAACAGGTAGAATAAGTTTGATTTGCTCTAAAAAATACTCCATATCTGAAATATCAGCTTCGTGTAACGTTGGTAAACTTGGTGAATTGCCATTATCTATTTGAGCTGTTTTAGCTTCTATAGCAAGTTGAACTAATCTTGACTCTAAATATCTTATTTGTGTTTTTGTTAAGAGTTCGTCTTTACTTACAAAAAATATCAGCTCTTTAAAATCTTTATTTGGGTCACTTAAATGCTGTTTTAACCTTACTTTTATATTTTCAGCTTCTCCTATGTAGATTTTCTCACCAAAAGCTTCATCAGTTGGATCTCCTTTTAAGCAATAAATTCCTGGATTATCAAACTCTGATCTATGCATGATTTTATTTATTGAAGCTCTAGGACTATAAATTGCTTTTCCAACCCAATTTCCTATTTCACTCAGCCTTGGACCGTAAGCTGTTCCATCAATCATGAACACTGTAAGTTTCTTTCCCATTTAGTTATTAATTTAGTATTACAAAGCATTCTTTATTGCAAAAGTAAAAACTAGCATATTTTTTAACTAAAATAGCCAATTTATAAATACAATCCGTAAAACCTTTAAATTTTCAGTTGATCAGTTAGTAAAATACGTTATTAGAGCACAAATATTTAATTGAAAACTGAAGTTGAAACTTACAATAAACTATCAAAAAACACTAAATGTGTCATTACTCCGAAAAGGTTTTATGCACAGGTATTCTTAATGAAATCATGCAGATATGCAGCTATCTAACTTACCACACTTACCAAATATGATTTTATAGTTTTAATATTTCAACAATATCTACACTAGTTAAGGGTTTATGATA
>JANQTK010000234.1 GCA_030731695.1 Polaribacter sp. | reverse complement strand
GTCATTTGAGAATAACGTTGGTTAAATGTAATTAAATCCGATTGATTTTTAATTGCTGTTTGACCACTAGACGTTATAGCTGTGCTGTTAATTAAGGCTTGACCAGCAGCATTTTCTGCTTTAAAGCTCCATTCAGGTAAAACATTTAAAATATTGTTTACATTTAATGCAATTGTTATTTTGTCTGTAGCATTAAAGTTGATACCTAAGTCCGTAACAATTTTAGGAGTAAACTCTGTTCTTAAATCGGTACTCATTCCTTGTTGTTTAAAGGTTGTTTTACCAAAATAAGTATTGTTTAAAGACCAACCCCATTTACCAATATCATAAGTTGAGCCCAAAATCCATTTGGTTTGTGGTCTAGAAGTAAAAAACAATGCTTCTTGAGTAGCATTTACAACAGATTGACCTGCAGCTGCAACTATAGTTGGATTTTTAACTGCACCATCTCTTTCATTTTGTATGGTATAGTTTCCAGATAAATTAAAACCTAAAGTACCTGTTCCTAAGGCTAATTTATCATAAGTTAAAACGACATCTATTCCAGAAGTTTTAGTATCTATAGCGTTTACAAAGAAACTTAAATCACTTAAATTGTTGTTTGTTAATATTTGATCTAATGCAGTACCTCCACCAGCACTTGGACCAATTTCTGTACTTAACACAATTCTATCTTCTACATTAATGCTGTAATAATCTACTGTAAAACTCAAATTTCTGTTTACTTTTCCTCCAAAACCTAAAGTGAAGTTGGATGATGTTTCTTCTTTTAATTTAGGGATACCCAATAATCCAGCTTGTGAAGATACATTATTTACCAAACCACCCACTTGAATTCCTTGACCAGGAACAAAACTGTACTGTGCTTTTTGAGTATAAATTTGATGTAATGTTGGTGCTCTAAATCCTGTAGATAATGAACTTCTTAACGTATATTTATCGTTGATTGTATAGGCTCCACTTGCTTTCCAAACAAAAGCATTCCCAAAATCTGAATAATTTTCGCTTCTAATGGTTCCGTCTAAAGTTAAATTTTCGGTTGGATTCCAGTTTAAAGAGGCATATCCCCCAAAGTTATAACGTGTAAAAACACCTGAATTCTCAGGACTATTTCCTGCAAATGAATCTGCACCACCACCATCATAAGACGCTAATTCTCCTTCAACAACTTCAAAAGTTTCGTATCTAAATTCAGTACCAAACGCAAAACTTAAATCTTCTGAAAGAATTTTAGAAATATCAATATTTCCAACATTGTGTGAAAAACGAGTTCCTCCTGGATCAAAAGATTTTTTACTATTTTCTCTGTATAATTGAGACCCTTCTGTAATTTCACCAGTATCTACAACACCATTGTTATTAGCATCTACCCAAGTTGAAGGTGAATAAACAACATTTCTGTTATGAGAATTGTTTACTTTATAAGTTTGTGAGTTACCACCAGTTGTAAAACTTGCGTCAACATTCCAATCATTAATAACCGATTTAAAGCCAATAGTAGCATTATAATCTATTAAATCTCCTTCAAACGTTGGTACATATCCATCATAACCACCTGCTGTTGTTGGGTTGTTTCCAGGGAAAAAATCTGCTAAATAAGGAAAAGAATCTACAGTTCTCCAATATGGAGTTCTATAATTTGCAAAAGAATTTACTTTTTTATTGATAAAAGCAGCATTAAAATATAAAGATGATTCGTTACTTAATACGTAGTTCCCATTGATTAAGAATTTAGCAGCAGCTGTTTCTGGTGATCCATTAATATTTCCAGCATCTGGTTTTCTTTTTAAAAACTCTTGCACAAAAGCTAAAGGAGCTCCAAAACCTAAATCAGGATCAGCTTCACCTAATGCACTCACAGTTCCTGGTCTATTGGCCAATCCTACTTTAGAAAAATCTACAGTATAATTGATAAAACCTTTATCATCTCCAATAGTTGTCCCGTTATTAACACTAATTCCAAACATCTCTCCATCTCCCTCTGAAGTTAAACCTGTTCTTAATGTTGCAGAACCTCCACTAGGATTGTCTTTTAAAATAATATTAATTACTCCAGCAATTGCATCAGAACCATATTGTGCAGACGCTCCATCTCTTAAAACTTCAACCGTTTTAATTGCATCAATAGGAATACCTGAAATATCAGAGCCTGTTTCACCTCTTCCTGGGGAAGTTTGGGTGTATAATAATGCGCTTAAATTTTTACGTTTACCATTAATTAAAATTAACGTTCTACTTGGTCCCATGTTTCTTATTTCATAAGGATCTAATAAAGAAGTTGCGTCATTTACTGGTGTTTGAACTGTGTTAAATGATGGTATTTTAAATTGTAATGCTTTATCAAAAGTAGTTTGGCCGGTAGCTACTAAATCTTTAGTACCAACTATATCAATTGGTAAAGGGCTTTTAGAGTTGCTTCTTACAGGTGTTCTTGAACCCGTAACTACAATTTCATCAAGTGATTCTCCTCCATCAAGCAATATAACTGTTAAAAAAGAGGTGTTTTTAACTTCTATTGTTTTTGTGGTATAACCAATAGAAGAGAAGGTAAGGTTTACAGGTAATTTGTTAACTGTAATGGTAAACTCTCCACTATCACTTGTTGTAGTGCCATTAGTTGTCCCCTTTACAACAACATTGATGTATGGAATTGCTACTCCAGCAGCATCAGTAACTTTTCCTTTAATTGTTTGAGCCGCTAATGATAATGGTAAAAACAATAAAAAAGAAATAGTTAAAAATTTAAGTAATTTTTTAAGTTTCATTGAAAATGATATTTTATGATTAATAAAAGCAAATATTGATTTTTAAATTGAATTTAACAAATAAATTTAACATTTATTTAATATTAAGATTTTTTTATTAAAAGAAAACTTAAAATTTAACAATATTGTTAAAAAAAATATATTTTACATAGAATGTATCTTTAACCTTGTTTTAACAAAATAATTTTGGTAAAGTTGTAGTTTTGTTTGCTAAAAAAAATTAACCATCAATCAGTATATATAATGGAAGTAGATGTAAGAGCTATTAACGAAAAAATTGAGAGAGAAAGCGCCTTTGTAGACCTTTTATCTCGCGAAATGAATAAAGTGATTGTAGGTCAAAAACAAATGATAGAAAGTTTGTTGATTGGCTTGCTTGGAAATGGTCACATATTGCTAGAAGGAGTTCCTGGATTGGCAAAAACCTTGGCAATCAACACACTTTCAAAAGCAGTGCAAGGCAGTTTTAGTCGTGTGCAGTTTACGCCAGATTTATTACCTGCAGATGTTGTTGGAACCATGA
>JANQTK010000233.1 GCA_030731695.1 Polaribacter sp. | reverse complement strand
TACTATTTTCTGCTAATTCTATTTCTAAAGGTAAGTGTCTGTGACCAAAAACAAAATAATCATAATGATTTTCTTGTAACTTTTTTTTGCAATACTGAACTAGCCATTCATTTTCTGCTCCCAAAAACTTGAAGTCTTCTTCTCCAGAAATCATTTTGTTTTTTACAGACATATATTGGCCTAGTTTCACTCCTAAATCAGGATGTAACCAACGAAACATCCATTTAAAAAGCGGAAACGTAAATACTTTTTTCATGCGTTTATAGCCAATATCTTCTGGACCTAAACCATCTCCATGACCAATGAAAAACTTTTTTTGGTTGATAAGAAACTCCTGTGGTTGATGAAAAACAGGAATGCTCAATTCTTTTTCAAAATAATCTTTCATCCACAAATCATGATTTCCAACAAAAAAATAAATAGGAATTCCGCTGTCAGAAATTTCAGCTAATTTGCCTAAAACCCTTGTAAAACCCTTGGGAACAACGGTTTTATATTCAAACCAAAAATCGAATAAATCCCCTAATAAAAAAATAGCTTCAGCATCACTTTTGATGCTGTCTAACCAAGCAACAAACTTTTTTTCTCTAGGAAAACTTGCTTCCATAGTGGGAGCGCCCAAATGTTGGTCTGATGCAAAATAGACTTTTTTATTGTGGGATGTTGTGATTGAAATCATGCCTACAAAGAAACACTATTCTTTTTTAGTTTCCAACTCCAATACTTTTTGGAGCATTTTGTCATCTTGATGAATGATTTTATAAAAACCAATATCACCAAAAAGTACATTTGCAATGGAAGCTTTTAAATATTTTTCAATATTTTCTTTGGTTTTTATGGATGGATTTGTGCGCTCTTTAATAGAAACCAAGTATTTTTGAAGAACGGATTTGTCTTTATCAAAATGATACATAAAATCGTTCAACCTCCATTTTTCGAGCTTTTTCCTGTTGGCATCTACATAATCAAACGCAAAATTATTGATGGAATTAAAATAAAAACCTGACAAGTAAGAAGTGGTATCAATTGCTACAAAAACATCAGGAATGATGCCTCCACCTCCATATACAATTTTACCTTTTGGGGTTTTATATTTCAAAGAATCTACTACTTTAATGCTGTCTTTGCTTAACAATTCGCCACTTTGAATTCGGTTTTCATAATCATCATAATAATTTTCAGACGCATTTTTTCCATATGGTTTTTGAATAGAACGTCCTGTTGGTGTGTAATAACGAGCCGTTGTTAAACGTACTGCAGAGCCATCTCCCAAGTCCATTTCTACTTGAACCAATCCTTTACCAAAAGATCTTCGTCCAATGATTTTTCCTTTGTCATTGTCTTGCAATGCGCCTGCAACAATTTCGGAAGCTGAAGCTGAATTTTCATCAATCAACACATACAATCCTCCTTTTTCAAAAGCGCCCTCTGAGGTTGCAAAATATTCTTCAATAGTTCCTTTGTTGTTTTTGGTGAATACCATGAGTTTTTTGTTTTCCAAAAATTCATCAATAATTCTGGTCGCAATATCAATATAACCACCACCATTTCCACGCAAATCCAACACCAAATCAGTCATGCCACTTTTTTTCAAAGAGCTTAAAGCAGTTTTAAATTCGCTGTAGGTATTTCTTGCAAAACGATCAATTTTAATGTATCCCAAAGAGCCATTCATCATGTAAGACAAATCAACACTTTTAATGTTTACTTTATCTCTTGTTAAATCAACAACGAATAAAGAATCGGTTGTTTTTCTATAAACTTGCAATTTTACTTTTGTTAACGGCTTGCCTTTTAAATATTTAGGAACATTTGCTGCACGAATTTTTTTTCCATAAAGCGTATCGTTATTTGCCATTAAAATTCGATCTCCAGCTCTAATTCCAGCTTTGATGCTTGGCCCTCCTTTTATAGGTTGAACTACTGTAATTGAATCGTTTATGATTCTAAATTCGACTCCAATTCCAATAAAATTTCCTTCCATACTTTCTGTAACAGCTTGGAGATTTTCTTTTGGAATATATACAGAATGAGGATCTAACTTTTCGAGCATTTGAGCAATTGCACCGTCTAAAAGTTCTTCAGTATTTACATCATCAACATAATCTTGTTCAATAAAATTGATGAGTTTTTTTATTTTTTGTTCTTGTAAATTATTTTTTGAAAAAACAGTGCTTGACGAATTTCCACTAAAAAAAATACCGATACTAATTCCAAGAATTACAGCTAATGAAAAATAAATAGGTAAATTATTTTTATTCATAAATAGGGTAAATGATTAATTTCGACACCCGCTTTTTCTAAAAAATCCAAACCAGAAGTGTCTTTATAAGCGTTTGCATACACCACTCTTTTTATGCCTGCTTGATGTATTAATTTACTGCAATCTTTACAGGGCGATAATGTAATATATAAAGTAGCATTTTTGCAGGATTGTGTTGAGGCTGCAACTTTTAAAATGGCATTGGCTTCTGCATGCAACACTTCCCATTTTGTAACGCCATTTTCATCTTCACAACAATTGTCAAAACCTGTTGGAGTGCCATTAAACCCGTCAGAAATAATCATTCGATCTTTGACAATTAAAGCTCCTACTTGTTTTCGTTTAGAATGGGATAATTTGCCCCATTCACGTGCCATTTTTAAATAGGCACTATCGTATTTTAATTGTTTTTCATCAGTCATCAACAGCGAAAGTAAAAAGATTTGCGCGTAAAAATAGTTAATAATTTACCAAAACACTCTGTCTAGCATCATTTGAATTGAAAATCCGACAACAATTGATGAAGTAACCAAAATCCAATCTCTTTTAGCCACTTTGGCAACATTTTGCAAGATGTATCCAAAAGAAACAATTAGCAATACAATAATTACTTGAGCAGCTTCAATACCAAGTGCAAACTCTGCTAAAGGAACCAATTTATCATCTTCTTTGCCAATCATTGCTCTGAAATAATTGGAAAATCCAAGTCCGTGAATCAATCCAAAAAATAAGGCAAAAATTAAGTTGACGCTGTCTTTTGTTTTTGATATTTTTTTGGCATTAAAAATATTGGTAACTCCCGTAATAAAAATAGTTACAGGAATTAAAAATTCAATGATTTCAACTTTAATTTGGATGATTTCAAAAGCAGCCAATGTCAATGAAATAGAATGACCAATCGTAAAAAGCGTCACTAACCAAAAGACTTTTTTCCAATCAACAAAGCCAAAAACAACTGCTAAAACTATCAAAAATAAAATGTGGTCATAGGCTTTTATATCCAAAACATGAAAAAGACCCATTTTTAGATATA
>JANQTK010000232.1 GCA_030731695.1 Polaribacter sp. | reverse complement strand
TTTCAACAGACAGATACATTGTAGAAAAAGCATCCAAAGCATTAGAAAATGCTGCAGGTAATTTTTATATCAATGACAAACCAACAGGCGCTGTTGTAGGCCAACAACCTTTTGGAGGCGCAAGAGCTTCAGGAACCAATGACAAAGCAGGTTCTGCACAAAACTTATTACGTTGGACATCTGTCAGATTGATCAAAGAAACGTTTGTAACTCCTGAAGATTATAAATATCCTTTTTTGGGGTAACTTAATATGAACATAAAAAAAGCCTTATAAATAATTTATAAGGCTTTTTTTATTTGATAGAGATATTTATTCCACCATCAATTTTCTTGTAGTTTGTTTGCTACCATTTTTAATTTTCACCAAATACAATCCTGAGGAAAGTTGGTTAAATTCAATTTTTTGTGAAAAATAAGAGCTTGTATTTTTGAAGCTTTTTTGCCCAACAAATCTTCCTGTAATATCAAATAATTGAATTTTTATATTGCTTGATGTAGTCGTATCAAACTGCACTTGAAAAGTTCCTTTTGTAGGATTTGGAAATAAATTAAAATTACCAAAAGTCACATCTTGAATGGAAGCTGTGTTATCAACAATCACAGTATAATCTTCAGTTTCTCCCCATTCTGTTAGGTGATCTGCATCACAAGCGCCTTCTCCAAAACCATTATTTGGATCATCATATTCAATGATAACGCGCATTCTAGTGCTTCCAAATTTTGCAGTAAGTGGAACCGTAATAAATCTTGAAACAAACCCAAAAGGACCGGAAAAAGATCCTAAAGAATATCCTTCTGTTGCATTGTCAAACACAAAATCTTGATTCCAATCAATAAAAACATACACATGGTCTTGATACCCATCAGTATCTAACGTTACCGAAATTGGATGAGTATCTCCTCTTTTAACATTAGTAGAAATTGCTGTAAAATCTTCATAACCACCAGATGTATTATTGCCTGAATTGTTATTGATGGTATTGAAAGTTACATTGGATATATACTCTTTTCCACCAACTTCATCAGTAAAAGTAGATGTACAATAGGTTGGATTGATTGTAGTAAATGAAAATGGATTAGAAAAAGTACCTTCACCACAATTATTTCTTGGCTTTACTCTCCAAAAATATTGTGTAATTGGAGATAAATTTGTGGGTGTAAACGAATTTGTAGTTACATTTCCAGAAGAAACAATGTTCAAAAAATTGACATTTGAAGCAATTTGTACATCATATGAAGTAGCATTTGCATCCAAACCCCATTTTAATTCTTGACTTAATAAAACTCCTATTGCATTATTTTGTGGTGAACTTAAAGTGATATTACTAAAAAAAGATGATGTAATTTTGAGAGTTACATTCAAATTTTTATTGATTGAATTACTGTTACCAAAAACAGTAATCGTGTAATCTTGAGAAGGCACAGTATTTAAATTTGAAACTGTCATCACCACATTTCCATCAGCATTGATGGTATTTGGACTGAAACTTACTGAAGAACCAGCAGGTTGACCTGTTGCTGAAAGTGAAACTGTTTCAGAAAATCCATTTACAAAATCAAAATTTAAAGTAAAATTTACAGACTGATTTCCTAAATTACAAGCAACTTGAGTTCCATTTACATTTGTCATCACAAATGTTGGGACTGTAGAAACAATTTCGAAATTTGTAGCATTGACATTGTAAAAAATATTATCAGCAGCTTCTACCATAATTCTGGCAAAACTTGTTGCGTTGTCTGGAATAGTAATCGTTTCAAATCCATCATTAGGCGTATTTGATTTTAAAATGATAGGAAATGTCAAACCACCATCCGTAGATAATTTGATATTCACTGTTTGACAATTGATGGCTGGAATATCTGTAGTTCCTTTATTCCAAGTAACGTTTTGATTTGTGCCAGTTAAATAAGAAACAAATGTATTTTGAGAAGTTACAGAAAAAGGAGTTGCATCTACTACAGTTACTTTCATATCATCTCTCGCCAAACCAGCTCCACCAGCACTATTGTCTCTTACTGTAAACGAAAAATTCAATTCTCTTGCAACAGACGAAATTCGTTCCCAAGTTGTACCTGTACTTCCATTGCCAGTAATTACTGTTGAAAAATCTGGAAAAAATCTTGTAGGAGATGTTTTTGATGGCAAAGAACGAAACATTGGTCCTGTAGAATTTGTTGCTAATGGAGGCATTGTTTCAATTTCTTTGTCCAATTGTTCCCAATTATACGTTAGTGATTGCAACCCATTTGCATCAGTTGCAATCCCTGTCAACTTAAATGGAGTTGATTTTGGAATGGAGTAATCAGCACCCGCATTTGCAGTTGGTGCAACATTGTTGGTATTAGTTAAAACAGCACAATTTCCACTTGTAGAAATGATATTCCACATTTGAGCAATACTAACCGTATGAAAATAATCATCACTTTGGTTTTGAACATTAGGAATACAAATTCCACCATAAGCCATAATAGTTGAGCCACTTCCTGGTTCTACAGCTGTAGAGTTTGATCTATTAGAATTACAACTATTGTTAAATGTATGTGTTGCTCCAAATTGATGACCAATTTCATGAATTACAAAATCAATATCATAAGCATCCCCTACTGGAGAAGAGCGTCCTGTAACACCACGTGCCTTTTGACCAGTAATACATAGTACTCCTAATCCAGCTATGCCATCTCCACCAATACTAAAAATATGACCAATGTCGTAATTGGTATTTCCTATTATTGCATCGCATTTTGATTGCACTTCACCTAGCATGGTATTAGGACTGCCATCAGTTATTCCATCTGTATTTTTATCTAAAAATATAAGCTGATCATTATTTCCTACTAACACCATTTTTACGGACAAATCCTTTTCAAAAACACCATTTACTCTTGTCATAGAAGTATTCATTGCTGATAAGACAGCTGCTTTTTTTACTTGGTCTGTTGCGGAACTTGGAATATTTTGCTGACTTGAACTTAAATGAAAATCGGCATATTCTCCACTACACACCAATGCCAATCTGAATGTACGTAATTTTCCGTCATTTGGATTTTTAGCAAATTCTAAAGGAGAAAATTGGGTTTTTGAACTCGTCTCTTCTACCATACATTTAAAATCTTCATCTTCTGGAGATAAACTGCTTCTTTTGTATACCAAATACGATTTATTGTCTTTTGTATAGGGATCAATATAAACTGTTTCTTGTGTTCCAGAGAAAATCACGGCATGAAAACCGTCTGTACCTATACTAATTTTTGCCATTGATGTTTTATCATCAATTCCTTGAGCAGAAAATGATTTAATTTCTGGAAATTTTAG
>JANQTK010000231.1 GCA_030731695.1 Polaribacter sp. | reverse complement strand
GTTTTGGAATTTGGAAATGGGTTGAATTTTATAACGATGTTGCTTTTTTGAAAAGCAGAAATTCACCTGTTTTTTTTGCTTATAACAACGGAATTCGCTTGAATTTTGTGCATCAAATTTTAGAAGTATATTTTCCATTATATTCTAATAATGGTTGGGAAATTTCACAAGGAAATTATCAGGATAAAATTCGATTTACTTTCACTGCAGACTTAAACGCTATTTTTAGCTTTATTAGAAGAGGAGTTTTGTAACTAAATCCTTTTCGTAAAAAAAATAAATATACCTATAAGTAGGTATTTTATTGATTTTTCTAATTTATAATTTTGGAATCATAAACCAATAAAATTATAAAATGAAAATGAAAAAAATTTTACTAACTATTTCTTTATTTTCAGTATGCCTTGGAATTCAAGCACAAGACAATACCGAAACTAAAGAAATGAAAAATGCTTTTGCAGCATCATTCGGATTACCAGGATTGGGAATTGAATATGCCAGAAAACTTAGCCCAAAATTCAGTGCAAGATTGGCTTGGCATTCAGCTCAATTAATAAATTTAAGAGCTGAAGACATTGAAATTAAAGATGATAAAGTTGATTTATTAGCCAATGCAGAGGTTTCAATAATTGATTTGGGGATTGAATACAATCCTTTTAAAAATTCTTCCTTTAAGCTAACAACTGGAATCGGGTTTTTAACAAATGTAAACACGAATCTTGTCGTAACTTATACTGAAGATGTTAAAGTTGGAGATGTCATTATTACTAAAAATGATGTAGGAGAAATTGTTGCAGATGTTACTTGGTCTGGTATAGCACCGTATGTTGGAATTGGTTTCGGAAGAGCAATACCAAAAAAGAGATTTGGGTTTGGATTTGAATTGGGTACTTATTATACCTCATCTCCAGACGTAGTTCTTACAGCTTCAAACTTACTAGCACCAACTGCGAGTCAAGAAGAAAATCTTCAAGAATCATTAAGCAGTTTCAAATTTATCCCAAGAGTACAAGTTAGATTAGTTTACAAATTTTAAAAAAAAAGTCATGAAAAAAATAAAAAATATAAAATCATTGATAGCATTTTCAGTAATTGCTATTTCAATATTCATCTTAAGTTGCGATTTTAAAGGAGTCACTGATGATTTTGATATTGTAATCAACAACTCGATTTTTAAACAACAAGTCATTGTAGAACTTTTCGATCCTGTAAATCAAGCAAATTTAGAAGCTGACAATATTTTAAAAGTTGAAGTATTGGGGAGAGATGCAGACAAAATAGTTACAGACGCAGGTGAAAAAGTATCTACTTCAAAATTTTCTAGAGGAGCCATTGCGTTAGCAGTAAATCCAAATAAAAATCCTACAAATGAGCCTGTTGAATTTATTTTAAAGGTCACAGGAACAAACTATTTGACAACTACAATTCCAGTATTTTTATCAGATACAGATTCCATTGCAACATTAAGTGCTAATTTGGTTAACAAATTAAATACTCCAAAAGGAATTGATTATGTAAAAGAAACTAAAAATCTTGTAAATAATACACTAGCGACCAATGTTTCAATAGAAACCTCTGGAACAAAAGCTGAGACAAAATCAGAAGTTACAATTGAAGCAGGTACTATTTTTCAAGATGCAAATGGAAACCCTATCTCTGGAACTCAAATTGTAAGTGAAATTGTAAATTTTAACAGTAAAGACCCAGAGTCTTTGGGATCATTTCCTGGAGGATTTATGCCACAACAAATAACTGATGAAAATGGACAAATTGTTGAGGATGCTTATTTTGAAACAGCTGGTTTTGTATCTATTGATATGCAAATTGGAAATAAAGAAGTAAAAAAGTTTTCAAAACCAATTACAATCAAAATGCAGGTTGCAGCTGATTATATCAATCCAGAAACAGGAAGTTTAATAAAAGTTGGAGATATAATTCCAATTTGGTCATATAGTAAAGATGATGGTACTTGGGAATATCATACCAAGGGAACAGTAAAACTTGAAAGTGGTAATTTTGTAGTTGAATATACAACTACACATTTATCTTGGTATAACCTTGACTATTATGGCAGAAGATGTCCAACTGGATGGAGATATGTTAATAGAAGATGGGAATTTTCTGGAGTCACAAAAATAGACGTTAAAATGACAGGAATATCACGTAATAATTCTATAAACTTATACAGTGATTTTGTTTTTGCAGGAACCAATCAATCTGTTTCATCTTGGTCAGGAAAAACATATAATTGGTTTGATGGGCAAAGTTTTAATTTTTATAACACTCCTAGCAGAAACCTTCAAATGGTTGTTTATAGTGGAAGTAGTAGATATTCAAGGGGAACAGAATTATATAGATCTCAGTCTTTTAACCCTTGTGGAGGAACAATAAATATTGATGTTACAAGTATTGTATCAAAACTTCCTCCTCCTCCAGTAAATGTTTATGTTCGTTACAAAGCAAAATGTAATGGAAAAGTAATTGAGCCAACAATTCCTCTATATATGAAAGACCCAACTTTTGGATATTGGAGATACATGGGATATGTTTACAGGGGTCAAATAACTTTAAGAGGCATTCAATTAAACACTCCCTATGAATTTAGCACATACTACAGAGGAAAATTCTACAATCAAACTATTAGTTTTGATAAAACAGAATATGTAAACGACAATTATCAAATTCCAGCTGAATTATGTAACAGTCTTTTTTAAATTTAATTTGAGTTAATTGTAGAAAAGAGATATTGTGAAAATGATATCTCTTTTTTTTATAGAAAATTTAACAAAAAGAATTTTTACGTTAAAAATATTATCAAATTCTTAATTTTTGCATATATTTTTAAATATCAACTAAAATATTTTATATTTGTTGCTGTTAAAATTAAAATATATGTTGCAAGAAACAAATACTGCTACTTCCAAAGAAATATCATTCAATGATTTTAAAAAAGAAGTCTTGAACGATTATAAAATCGCAAAGATTAGTAGAGAATGCAGTTTGTTAGGCAGACGTGAAGTTTTAACAGGAAAAGCTAAGTTCGGTATTTTTGGTGACGGAAAAGAAGTGCCACAACTAGCCATGGCTAAAGCGTTTAAAAAAGGCGATTTTAGATCAGGCTATTACCGAGATCAAACTTTTATGATGGCACTTGGCGAACTTTCTGCGCAACAATTCTTTGCAGGTTTATACGCTCATGCTGATATCAAAGCAGATCCTATGTCTGCAGGAAGACAAATGGGAGGTCATTTTTCTACGCATAGTTTGAATGATGATGGCACCTGGAAAAACTTAACAAAACAATACAATTCAAGTGCTGATA
>JANQTK010000230.1 GCA_030731695.1 Polaribacter sp. | reverse complement strand
TTTCAACAGACAGATACATTGTAGAAAAAGCATCCAAAGCATTAGAAAATGCTGCTGGGAATTTTTACATCAATGACAAACCAACAGGCGCTGTTGTTGGGCAACAACCTTTTGGTGGTGCAAGAGCTTCAGGAACCAATGACAAAGCTGGCTCTGCACAAAATTTATTGCGTTGGACATCAGTAAGATTGATTAAAGAGACCTTTGTAACTCCTGAAGATTATAAATATCCTTTTTTGGGGTAACTTACTATAAACATTAAAAAAGCCTTATAAAATTTTTATAAGGCTTTTTTTTATTTGATAGAAATGTTTATTCCACCATCAATTTTCTAGTAGTCTGTTTAGTACCGTTTTTGATTTTTACCAAATACAATCCTGAGGAAAGTTGGTTAAATTCAATTTTTTGAGAAAAATAAGAGCTCGTATTTTTGAATCTTTTTTGCCCAACAAATCTTCCTGTAATATCAAACAATTGAATCTCTATATCACCTGATGTAGCTGTATCAAACTGCACTTGAAAAGTTCCTTTGGTTGGATTTGGAAATAAATTAAAATTACCAAAAGTCACATCCTGATTGGAAGCTGTATTATCAACAACTACAGTATAATCTTCAGTTTCTCCCCATTCTGTTAAATGATCTGCATCACAAGCACCTTCTCCAAAACCATCATCTGGATCTTCATATTCAATGATAACGCGCATTCTAGTGCTTCCAAATTTTGCTGTATTTGGAACCGTAATAGACCCTGTTGCAGTACCAATAGTTTCTGAAATTGTTCCTAAAGAATACCTTTCTGTAGCATTGTCAAATATAAAATCTTGATTCCAGTCAATAAAAACATACACATGGTCTTGATATCCATCAGGATCTAACGTTACCGAAATTGGATGAGCATCTCCTCTTTTAACATTGGTAGAAATTGCTGTAAAATCTTCATAACCACCTGACATATTATTGCCTGAATTGTTATTGATAGTATTGAAAGTTACATTGGAAATATATTCTCTTCCACCAACTTCATCAGTAAAAGTTGACGCACAATATGCAGGATTGATTGTGGTAAATGAAAATGGATTAGAAAAAGTACCTTCACCACAACTGTTTTTTGGTTTTATTCTCCAAAAATATTGTGTTGTTCCAGATAAATTAGTGGAGGTATAAGAATTTATAGTGACATTTCCTGAAGAAACTATATTAGAAAAATTGATATCTGATCCAATTTGAACATCATAAGAAGTTGCATTTGTAACTGCAACCCATTGTAATTGTTGGCTTAATGGAACTTCAATAGCATTATTTTGTGGTGAACTTAAGGTGATTTTACCAAAAACTGTAGAAGTAATTTTGAGAATTACATTCAAATTTTTATTGATTGAGGTACTATTTCCAGTAACAACAATCGTGTAATCTTGTGCAGAAACTCCGCTAAAATTAGAAACTGTCATTACCACGTTTCCATCAGCATTGATGGTATTTGGACTAAAACTTACTGATGATCCTGCAGGTTGACCTGTTGCTGAAAGTGAAACAGTTTCAGAAAAACCATTTACAAAATCAACATTTAGCGTAAAATTTACAGATTGAGTTCCAGTATTACAAGCAGCTTGAGTTCCATTAACATTCGTCATTACAAAAGTGGGAACTGTAGAAATAATCTCGAAATTTGTGGAATTGACATTGTAAAAAATATTATCAGCAGCTTCTACCATAATTCTTGCAGATCTTGTTGCGTTGTCAGGAATTATAATCGATTCTGATCCGTCATTAGGCGTATTTGATTTTAAAATAATAGGAAATGTCAAACCGCCATCAGTAGATAATTTGATATTTACTGTTTGACAATTGATGGTTGGACTATCTGTAGTTCCTTTGTCCCAAGTAACGTTTTGATTTGTTCCTGTTATATAAGACACAAATGTGTTTTGAGAAGTAACTGAAAAAGGAGTTGCATCTACGACTGTTACTTTTATATCATCTCTAGCCAAACCAGCTCCACCAGCATTATTATCTCTTACTGTAAACGAAAAATTCAATTCTCTTGCTACAGACGAAATTCGTTCCCAAGTACTTCCTGTACTTCCATTGCCAGCAATTACGGTGGTTATATCAGGAAAAAAACGTGTAGGTGATATTTTTGATGGCAAAGAACGAAACATTGGCCCTGTTGAATTTGTTTCCAGTGGAGGCATCGTACCAACTTCTTTGTCCAATTGTTCCCAATTATACGTTAGTGATTGCAACCCATTTGCATCAGTAGCAATTCCTGTCAACTTGAATGGCGTTGATTTTGGAATGGAATAATTAGCACCCGCATTTGCAGTAGGTGCAGCATTGTTGGTATTTGTTAAAACAGCACAATTTCCACTAGTAGAAATGATATTCCACATTTCGGCAATACTCACTGAATGAAAATAATCATCACTTTGGTTTTGAACATTGGGAGAACAAATACCTGCATATCCCATTATTGTTGAGGCACTTCCTGGCTCTACAGCACTTGAATTATTTCTATTACAATTATTATTTTGAGTATGATTTGCCCCAAATTGATGTCCCATTTCATGAATTACAAAATCAATATCATACGCATCACCTACTGGAGAAGCTCTTCCTGTAACACCTCTTCCTTTTTGTCCTGTTGTACAAACAACCCCTAAACCAGCCAAACCATCTCCTCCAACACTAAAAATATGTCCAATATCATAATTGGCATTACCAATAATATTATCGCATTTTGATTGTACTTCGTTAATCATAATGTTGGGATTTCCATCCGTAATTCCATCAGTATTTTTATCTAAAAATATAAGTTGATCATTATTACCTACCAACACCATTTTTACAGACAAATCCTTTTCAAAAACACCATTTACTCTTGTCATAGAAGTATTCATTGCCGATAAAACTGCCGCTTTTTTAACTTGGTCTGTTGCCGAACTTGGAATATTTTGCTGACTTGAACTTAAATGAAAATCGGCATATTCTCCACTACACACCAATGCCAATCTGAATGTACGTAATTTTCCGTCATTTGGATTTTTAGCAAATTCTAAAGGAGAAAATTGGGTTTTTGAACTCGTCTCTTCTACCATACATTTAAAATCTTCATCTTCTGTAGATAAACTGCTTCTTTTGTAAACCAAATACGATTTATTGTCTTTTGTATAGGGATCAATATAAACTGTTTCGTGTGTTCCAGAGAAAATCACTGCATGAAAACCGTCTGTACCTAAACTTATTTTTGCCATTGATGTTTTATCATCAATTCCTTGAGCAGAAAAGGATTTAATTTCTGGAAATTTTAGTTGCAATGTAGTTTCGAAATTGGAAGTTTCTC
>JANQTK010000229.1:7934-14375 GCA_030731695.1 Polaribacter sp. | reverse complement strand
GAGTAATAAAAAGGACGATTTCCAATATCTGATTTGTCATTTACTTTTTTCCAAGAAAAACCACCATCTTCACTTCTATACAAAGCATTTTTTTTCGCTTCTACTAAAGCATAGACAATATCAGGATTTGAACGTGCAATTGCCACACCAATTCTTCCTAAATCTCCATCAGGAAAACCTTCTTTTTTTGTGATTTTTTTCCAATTTTCTCCTCCATCATGGGTAATATATAAACCACTTCCTTCACCACCAGATTTAAAAAACCAAGGATCGCGTTTGTGTTCCCACATGGCTGCTATCAATTTATTTGGATTTGCAGGATCTATAATCAAATCAGCAATTCCTGATTTTGTATTGGTAAATAAAATTTGTTTCCATGTTTTTCCACCATCTGTAGTTTTATAAACTCCACGTTCTTGATGTTCTCCCCAAGGTGAACCAATAGCGCCAACATAAACAACATCAGGATTTGTAGGGTCAATAACCACTCTGTGAATGTGTCTTGTTTTTTCTAATCCCATAGATTTCCAGGTTTTTCCAGCATCTAAAGATTTGTAAATTCCAAAACCACCATTCAAACTATTTCTTGGATTTCCTTCGCCAGTTCCAGCCCAAACAACGCTTGGGTTTGATTGTTGAATGGCAATTGCACCAATAGAAGCTGTTAATTCTTTGTCAAAAATAGGTTCCCATTTGATGCCGCCAGAAGTTGATTTCCAAATACCACCAGAAGCAGTACCAGCATAAATAATATCAGGATTAGATTCAACAGCATCAATCGCTGTAACACGTCCAGACATTCCTCCTGGACCAATGTTTCTTGGTTTCATGTTTTTAACAAGATCCATGGAAAATTCCTGAGAAAAAGCCAAAGAGCTTGTAAATAAAAATAAAATGAGAATTTTTTTCATTGTGTTTGATTTGAAAATTTGAATTAAGGCAACAAGATACAAAAATGTATATGTTTGGATAAAAATTTTTTTCTTGATGGTTTTAATGAGTCACTAATTTCACGAATTGAACGCACAAATAAATTTCAATTAATAAATTTTTAAAAAACCTTTTTGGGGTGTCAGTGAATATTAAAATTAATTTGCCACGAATTCACGGATTTTTTATAACTATGAATCCTATAAATTTGAATTTTCATCAAAGATGAAAACAATTATTGTGATGGATTACTTAAAATTTGTGAATTCGTGGCAAAAAAAATCTATTTTTTTATCCAATAAAATATTTACACCTAACAGGGTTTTAAATTATAATAAAACATCATTTTTTTATAATTATACATTTGTACAATTCGTGAAATTTGTGTCTAAAAAAATTGATGGTTGAATGATTTTCGAGAATTTATTTCCATTCCTCCAAACTTTCATTATTTTTATCAAAATTTACAAAAATGAGTCAACAAGAAAAATTCTTTGAAACCATGACAAATGGTTACAGCACAAAAGGAGATTTTATCAATTTAGGAGCAGCCATGTTGGGGGAAGAAACCATTACAAATGCTTTTGTAAAAGTACCTTTAAAAACACTTAATAGACATGGATTAATTGCTGGAGCCACAGGAACTGGAAAAACAAAAACACTGCAAGTGTTGGCGGAAAACTTATCAGACAAAGGAATACCGGTTTTGTTAATGGATGTAAAAGGAGATTTATCTGGATTGGCGCAACCAAATTTAGGACATCCAAAAATTGATGAGCGTCATAAAATGATTGGTTTTTCGTACGAAGCAAAAAAATTCCCTGTTGAAATATTAACCATTTCTCAACAAAATGGAACTAGAATTCGTGCTACAATATCTGAATTTGGACCTGTTTTATTATCTCGAATTTTAGATTTATCAGAAGCGCAAGAGGGTATAATGGCGATTATTTTTAAATATTGTGACGATCATAAATTGCCTTTATTAGATTTGAAAGACTTTAAAAAAGTACTGCAATACATCACAAATGAAGGAAAAGAAGAATTAGAAGCGGAATATGGACGCATTTCTACTTCAAGCACAGGAGCTATTTTAAGAAAAATTATCGAAATTGAACATCAAGGAGGAGATTTGTTTTTTGGTGAAAAATCTTTTGAAGTGGAAGATTTAACTAGAATTGATGAAAATGGGAAAGGAATTATTTCGGTTTTACGATTGACAGATATTCAAGATAAACCCAAATTGTTTTCTACATTTATGCTTCAATTATTAGCGGAAGTGTACCAAACTTTTCCAGAACAAGGAGATAGTGACAGACCCGAATTGATTATTTTTATTGATGAAGCCCATTTGGTTTTTGAAGAAGCCACAAAAGCCTTATTAAATCAAATAGAAAGTGTGGTGAAATTGATTCGTTCTAAAGGTATAGGATTGTATTTCGTAACTCAAAATCCGAATGATGTTCCAGAAGATATTTTAGCGCAATTGGGTTTAAAAATCCAACATTCATTGAGAGCTTTTACAGCAAAAGATAGAAAGGCCATCAAATTAGCTGCTGAAAATTATCCTAATTCTGAATTTTATGATACTAGCGAAGTGTTGACAAAATTAGGAATTGGCGAGGCATTCGTGTCCGTTTTAAACGAAAAAGGAATTCCAACTCCATTAGCACGAACCATGTTGCGTGCGCCAATGAGTAGAATGGATGTGTTGACAGACAGAGAGTTAGAAGAAGTAATCAGCAATTCAAAAATATATAAAAAATACAATCAAGAAATTGATAGAGAAAGTGCCTATGAACTACTAAACAATAAAATAGAAAGTAGTATTTTAGCTGCCGAAAAAGCGAAAAGAGAAGACGAGTTTCAAAAAGAGCGTGAAAAATTCGAAAAAGAAAAAGCAAAACAAGCAACCAAATCAACATCAACAAGAAGAAGCACTGCACAAGACCCATTAGTAAAAGTTTTAACAAGTGCCACTTTTATGAGAGCTGTTTTTGGAGTTTTAGGTAAAATACTGAAATAACAAATTGAAAAATCAAACGTTAAAAAACGATTTAAAAAACAAAAAAATGATAAAAAAGAATTTAATAGCCGCTGTTGCATTGATAGTTTTTGTGAGTTTTATGAGTTGTAGTGACAAAGATAAATTCGTAATAGAAAAAGGGAAAGTTGGTAAAATTACCAAAGAAACAACCATTAAGGAATTAAAAGAAATTTTCAAAAAAGATTCAATTAGTTCTAAAATGAGTGAAAATGATTCTAAAGAGGATGATTATTTTCAAGAAGAAGACGAATATTTCATTTACGATAAAGAAGGGACTCTTTTGTTAACAATTACGCCAAAAGAGCAACAAGATTCGTTGTCAACCATTAAAAGTATTGAAATTCACGACAATCGTTTTGCTACTAAAAACGGCATCAATTTAGAGTCTACTTTTTCAGAAATTAATACCAGTTATGCTTTGAGAGTTGAATCTACTTTACTTTCTGTAACCTTGTTTTTAGATGAATTGAACGCTACAATGACGGTTGATAAAGAGGAATTAGGCTTGAAAGATTTTACAATTCAACAAGTTTCTTTGGAGCAAATTCCTGATTTGGCAAAAATAAAATCATTTGTGATTTGGTTTGATTAGGGCGAATTTTTTTATCAAAAAAACGCGCTTTCCATTGTATCTTTTTAGTTTTATCAAACTAAAAAGGATGCCATTCCAATCGCTTTCGCACATTTCGTTATGACAAAAAAATATACCATTCAAAAATCACCATTTGTAGTTCCAACTACTGATGGAAAACTAATTGAAGAACATTTCGGGTTGGCTTCTGATAACAATTCAGCCATTAGTATTGCACACATGATTGCACCACCAAAATGGAGCGAACCTTTTCAAACACCTGCTTTTGATGAGTTTACTTATATCATTAAAGGTAAAAAACAATTTATTATTGATGATGAAGTAGTTGTTTTAGAAACAGGTCAATCCATCAAAATTGAAAAAAATACGCGCGTTCAATATTCAAATCCTTTTGATGAACCTTGCGAATATATTGCCATTTGTACACCCGCTTTTTCTATGGATTTGGTGAATAGGGAAGAAGAGTAGATTTAAAAATTAGCTTTTTCTTTTACAAGCCAACAACGTATTTTTCAATAACATTGCAATCGTCATTGGTCCAACACCCCCAGGAACAGGAGTAATAAAATCACATTTTTTAGAAACTTCATCAAATGCAACATCACCTACCAAACGAAAACCGCTTTGTTTGGTTGAATCTGCCAAACGTGTAATTCCAACGTCAATTACAGTAACATTTTCTTTGATCATGTCTGCTTTTAAAAACTCAGGAATGCCAATAGCTGCAACAATAATATCTGCTTGAAGCGTGATTTCTTTTAAATTTTTAGTTCTACTATGACAAATGGTTACAGTTGCATCACCCACTTTTCTTTTTTGAGATAGTAAAATACTCATTGGGCTGCCCACAATATGACTCCTTCCTAAAACAACTACATGTTTTCCAGAAGTTTGCACATTATAACGATCTAATAATTCTAAAATCCCGAAAGGTGTAGCTGAGATAAATGTGGGTAAATTCAATGCCATTTTTCCAACATTCATAGGATGAAAACCATCTACATCTTTGTCAGGATCAACAGCCATCAAAATTTTTTGTTCGTCAATGTGTTTTGGTAAAGGCAATTGTACTATAAAACCGTCAATATCTTTATCAATGTTTAGAATGGCAATTTCGTTCAATAAATCAGATTCAGTAGTATTTTCTGGAAGTCGAATCAAGGTCGATTCAAAACCTACTCGTTCACAAGCTTTTACTTTTGCATTTACATAGGTTAAACTTGCGCCATCATTTCCTACAATAATTGCAGCTAAATGAGGTTTTTTATGACCTCTTTCTATCAAAGTTGATACTTCTAAAGCAATTTCTGCTTTGATATCTGCCGCTGTTTTTTTTCCGTCTAATAGAATCATTTTTTTAATATGAATTTTCAATTAAGAAATAAGAAATGAATTTTGAATATAAACCTTGAATATTGAATCGTAAACTTTGAACTCATTATTTCATTCCTTGCATCATTTGCATCATTTTTTTACCACCACCACCTTGCATCATTTTCATCATTTTGCTCATTTGTTCAAACTGTTTCATCAATTGATTTACTTCTTGAATCGTTGTTCCTGAACCTTTGGCAATTCTTTTCTTTCTGCCAACATCAATCAAAGAAGGTGTACTTCTTTCTGAAGGAGTCATAGAATGAATAATCGCTTCAATTCCTTTGAATGCATTGTCATCAATGTCAATATCTTTCATCGCTTTTCCAGCACCAGGAATCATTCCAATCAAATCTTTCATGCTTCCCATTTTTTTGATTTGCTGAATTTGAGTTAAAAAATCATCAAAACCAAATTGATTTTTAGCAATTTTCTTTTGTAGTTTTCTAGCTTCTTCTTCGTCATATTGATCCTGTGCACGTTCTACCAACGAAATCACATCACCCATTCCTAAAATACGATCTGCCATCCTTTCAGGATAGAACACATCAATCGCATCCATTTTTTCGCCAGTTCCAATAAATTTGATAGGTTTATCAACTACTGATTTTATTGACAATGCAGCTCCACCTCGAGTATCACCATCTAATTTGGTCAATACAACTCCGTCAAAATTTAAAATATCGTTAAATGCTTTTGCAGTATTTACAGCATCTTGTCCTGTCATAGAATCCACTACAAAAAGGGTTTCTTGAGGATTCACAGCTTTGTGAATGTTCGAAATTTCGGTCATCATTGCTGCATCAACAGCCAAACGTCCTGCAGTATCTATAATCACCACATTTTTGCCATTTGCTTTGGCATATTTGATAGCGTTTAAAGAAATTTCAACTGGATTCTGATTGCCAATTTCAGCATAAACTTCCACACCAACTTGCTCACCAACAACTTGTAATTGGTTGATTGCAGCAGGCCTGTATACATCACAACCAACTAAAAGTACTTGTTTTGTTTTTTTAGTTTTTAGGTAATTTGCCAATTTCCCAGAAAAAGTAGTTTTTCCAGAACCTTGTAAACCAGACATTAAAATCACTGTTGGAGATCCTCCTAAATTGATACCTACAGTTTCACCACCCATTAAAGTAGTCAACTCATCTTTGACTAATTTCACCATCAATTGCCCTGGATTCAATGTAGTTAATACATTTTGACCTATAGCTTTGGTTTGAACATTTTTGGTAAATTCTTTAGCAATTTTAAAGTTAACGTCGGCATCAAGCAAAGCTCTACGAACTTCTTTGAGTGTTTCTGCTACGTTTATTTCTGTGATTTTACCATGCCCTTTGAGCGTGTGTAAGGCTTTATCTAATTTATCGCTTAAATTACTAAACATAAGTTACTTGCTTTTTTAAGAGTCACAAATATAAGAATTCATGCTGATTCAATTTGTTTGAAAATTGATTTTTATTCAGGAATTTCTGAGATGAAAAACCTGTTA
>JANQTK010000229.1:4630-7834 GCA_030731695.1 Polaribacter sp. | reverse complement strand
CAAACGAATTCGGTCTTTTAATAATGGACTTTTTAAATTTTCATTAAAAGCAATGGTTTTGTCTTTGTGTTCCTCCAACTTTTCTTGGTATTTTTTTACAACAGCCTCATAATCTTTGGAAGGTCTGTTGCTCAATCCGAATTTATATTTTAGAAAAAATCGTGGATAACTCAATACATTGTTTAGTAATTGCAGACTATTTACAAGGTGTAAAATGTGTTGACTTGTTGTCCATTTTCCTTCAGGACCTACTTCCCAATTTTCGGTAGGTTGTTGATTGAGCCAATCAAACAATTCTTGGTATTTTTCTTCGATTAAATCGGCAATTGCAAATTTGTCCATGACTAAAATATAGTAAGTAAGTTATTGAAAATCAATTGAAATTATTCTTTTTTCTCAGGAATAAACTCTAATGCAACCCCATTGATACAATGGCGTTTTCCAGTTGTTTTTTGAGGACCGTCATCAAAAGAATGTCCTAAATGTCCTCCACAAGTATTGCATTTTAGCTCGGTTCTTTCATAACCAATTTTATAATCTACATCCAATTCAATATTTTCTTTGATACCTCTATCAAATGATGGCCAACCTGAACCTGAATCGTATTTGTATTTTGATTCATACAATGGCGTTTTGCATGCAGCACATACATAGGTTCCTTTTTCTTTGTTATTGTTTAACGGACTTGAAAATGCTCTTTCTGTTCCAGCTTCACGCAACACATAAAAAGCCATTGGAGACAATTCCTTTTTCCATTCCTCAACGGTTTTTATTACTTTATATTCTCTCTTTTTCTTTGAATTTGTTTGTGCATTGCTATTGCAACTTATCAACATTGCTAAAAAAAGAAATCCAATAATTTTTTTCATAATCTACTATTTTTATAAACTTTAATTTTCAATTTTTCATTGATGTAAATATACTGATTTTTCGAATTTTTAGAGTAATTTTATAATCTCTATTGAGAATGTCTTTTTTACTTGTAAACTTTTTTAGATAATTTTTTAAGAAGTAAATAAATTGTAATTTTAAAAAAAATAAATCAACGTTCATTAATTCTGAAAGTTTCAGATTTTTGATTGAAATTAAATAAATGTACATAAAATGAAAAAAATAATTGTTTTAGCTTTTGTAGGATTATTGTTAATAGACTGTAGTACAGTGCCAATAACAGGAAGAAAGAGAGTTAATTTTATGAATGATGCTGAAATTCTTCCAATGAGTTTTGCTCAATATAAAGGATTTTTAGAAGAAAATAAGCTATCAACAAATAAAGAAATGACAAAACAAATCAAAGATGTTGGTGCAAGAGTTTCAGCAGCTGTTGATCGTTTTATGAGAGCAAATGGAATGACTGCTGAGGCTGATTCGTATAAATGGGAATTCAATTTAGTTGAGGATAAAACGGTAAATGCATGGTGTATGCCTGGTGGGAAAGTAGTTTTTTATACTGGAATTATGCCAATTTGCGCAAACGAAGATGGTGTTGCAGCTGTAATGGGTCATGAAGTAGCACATGCTTTTGCAAAACATGGTCAAGAAAGAATGTCTTCTGCGCAAATTCAACAGTTGGGTGGAGCTGTAGTGGCTATCGGAACTTCTAGTAAAGATCCAAAAACAGCACAAATTTGGAATTTAGCATACGGAGTTGGTTCTCAAGTAGGCATGTTGGCTTTTAGTAGAACTCATGAAGACGAAGCTGATAAATTAGGTTTGGTTTTTATGATCATGGCTGGTTATGATGGTAATGAAGCTGCTGAAGTTTGGGTAAGAATGAGTAAATTATCTGGAGGAAAACAAGGTCCAGAATTTTTAAGTACACATCCATCAAATGAAAGTAGAATAGAAAGTCTTAAAAAATACTTACCAGAAGCTAAAATATTAGCGGCAAAATTTAATGCGCAACCAAAAAAATAAAAAATTAATTCTTGTAACTTTTAGTATCTTGTGAGCCATTCAGAAATATTTTGAATGGCTTTTTTATTTAAAAACTAGGTATATGTTACAAAAGGGTGATAAAAAATTAATCAATAGTTGGGCATTTTATGATTGGGCAAATTCAGTATATTCTTTGGTGATTGCTACAGCTGTTTTTCCATTATATTATAGTGCAGTTACCAAAGATCAAGTGGTAAATTTTCTTTGGATGGAATGGGAGCATCCTGATACTTTATACAGTTATGCCTTGTCCTTTTCGTTTTTAGTAGTTGCTTTTATTTCTCCAATTTTATCAGGAATTGCAGATTACACAGGAAGTAAAAAGAAATTTATGAAGTTTTTCTGCGCACTTGGAAGTTTGTCTGTGATGAGTTTGTACTTTTTTGATAGTATTGAAACGATTTGGATTGGAATTGTTTTTACCATTTTAGCAAGTATCGGTTTTTGGGCTAGTTTGGTTTTTTACAATGCCTATTTACCTGAAATTGCACATCCAGAGCAACAGGATAGAGCTAGTGCTAGAGGTTTTATTTTTGGGTATATTGGTTCCGTTATTTTATTGATTATCAATTTAGTTCTAATTCAAAAACCTGATTTATTTGGGCTATCTTCAGGTGCAGCCTCAAGAATATCATTTGTAATGGTAGGTTTGTGGTGGTTAGGTTTTGCGCAAATTACGTTCAGAAAATTACCCAATAATGTTCATAACAGAAAACCTGAAAAGGATTATATTTGGAAAGGTTTTAGAGAGTTGAAAATCGTAGCAAAACAAGTAGTTGGCAATCCAACATTAAAACGTTTTTTAATTTCGTTTTTTTTATTGAGTGTGGGCGTTCAAACCATTATTTTATTGGCTACTATTTTTGGTTCAACAGAATTGGGATTAGCAGCTATTGATTTGATTATTACAGTTTTATTAATTCAGATTGTTGCTATTTTTGGCGCTTTTTTATTTTCTAGAATTTCAGAAAAAAAAGGAAATTTCTTTGCCTTAAAAATCACCATTTTCATTTGGATGATTGTTTGTTTTTGTGGATTTTTATTACACAAAGGGATTCCAAATGTCTCCATGTATTTCTATGGATTGGGGGGAATTATTGGTTTGGTTTTAGGAGCAATTCAGTCTTTGGCAAGATCTACGTATTCTAAACTATTACCAGAAACTCAAGATCACGCAACCTATTTTAGTTTTTATGATGTAACCGAAAAGTTAGCCATTGTTTTAGGAACGTTAGTTTATGGTTTTTTATATGCAATGACTGATTC
>JANQTK010000229.1:0-4530 GCA_030731695.1 Polaribacter sp. | reverse complement strand
TATTTACTGATTTGGATAGTATCTTTTCTGATAATGGTCTCTTTTACGAAATTATCACCAGCAGGAATTTCAAAAACACCTTCTTTAAATCGATCTGAATTATCAGCAAATTCTGATTTACACGAAACAAGATTTAGAAACAAGAAACAAGAAACAAGAAACAAGATTTGAAATTTACTTGTTAATTTTTCTCTTCTCTTTACTCTTTTTTCTATTTTCATCATATTCCAGTATAATTTGCAGGTGTAATCGCTTTTAATTCTTCTTTTATGCTCGATGAAACTTCCAAAGTATCAATAAAATTGGCAATCGAATTTTGATTAATTTTCTCATTCGTTCTAGTCAAACCTTTCAAAGCCTCATAAGGATTTGGATAGGCTTCACGTCTTAAAATTGTTTGAATTGCTTCAGCAACAACAGCCCAATTATTTTCTAAATCATCCTCAAATTTTTGTTTATTCAGCAGCAATTTGTTCAGTCCTTTCAAAGTAGAAGTAAACCCAATAATAGTATGCCCAAAAGGGACACCAACATTTCGTAAAACAGTACTATCAGTCAAATCTCTTTGTAAACGAGAAATAGGTAATTTAGCCGATAAATGTTCGAAAATTGCATTGGCAATACCCAAGTTTCCTTCTGAATTTTCAAAATCGATAGGATTTACTTTATGAGGCATTGCAGAACTTCCAATCTCACCAGCTTTGATTTTTTGCTTGAAATAATCCATGGAAACATAGGTCCAAAAATCTCTATCTAAATCAATAATGATGGTATTTATTCTTTTCAAAGCATCAAATAATGATGCTAAATGATCGTAATGTTCAATCTGCGTAGTAGGAAAAGAATGGTGTAGTCCTAATTGATTTTCAACAAATTGACTTCCAAAATTTTTCCAATCAATACTTGGATAAGCCACTTTATGAGCATTGAAATTTCCTGTAGCTCCACCAAATTTTGCTGCATTCGGAATGTTTTTTAAAACAGACATTTGGGCCTCTAAGCGAACCACAAAAACCTCAATTTCTTTTCCTAACCTTGTTGGAGATGCAGGCTGACCATGAGTTCTTGCCAACATCGAAATGGCTGACCATTCAATCACAAGCTCTTTTAGTTTAGCCAAAAGTTCATCAAAATGTGGTACAAAAACAGCATCCAAAAATTCCTTGATTGAAAGTGGAATAGCTGTATTGTTGATGTCTTGAGAGGTCAATCCAAAATGAATAAATTCTTTGTGATTTTGCAATCCTAAACAATCCATTTTTTCTTTGATAAAATACTCAACTGCTTTTACATCGTGATTGGTAATTTTCTCAATATCTTTTATTTTTTGAGCATCTTCTGAAGTGAAATTTTGATAAATACTTCTTAAATCAGGAAAGTTTGATTGCTTAAAATCAGCCAATTGAGGTAAAGGAAGTTCACAAAGCGCAATAAAATATTCGATTTCTATACGAACACGATATTTAATCAATGCTTCTTCTGAAAAATAGTAAGCTAAATTGTCAATTTTACTGCGATAACGTCCATCAATTGGTGAAATAGCATTCAGTGGTGTCAAGTTCATTGTTTCAAAAAATAAGTTACAAAAATAGGCATTTCATAAGAGTTATTCGTTTGAATTTTGCTATTTTTTGATGAATTTAACGGTAATTTTTTAATCTTTAAATTTTATATTTTTTATTAAATTCTCATAAATTATACTATTTTAATTTAAAAGTTGTTGCATAAATTAGTAAACATCTTTTCAATTCGGATTTGTATATTTACAAAAAATTCATTGCATGATTTCTTTAGAAAAAATTTTCAAAACAACCCTTTTTTTAAGTTTCTTATTAATTTATACTTCAAATTTTGCTCAGAAAATTAATCAATTTGATGCCAATAAACAACGAACAGGTGTTTGGAAAAAGTATTATGACAATCAAAAAATCCGATATGAAGGGCAATTTAAAAATGGCAAGGAAATAGGGATTTTTAAATTTTATGACGAATCAACCTCAGAGCTACCAACAATCATCAAGCGATTTTCGGAAACTACTGACTCTGTTGCAGTTGAGTTTTATTTGACTAATGGGAAACTGCAATCCAAAGGATTTTTTATTGATAAAAATAGGGTAGGAAAGTGGCAATATTTTTTTCAAGATGGAAAAATAATGTCTGAAGAGAACTATAATCAAGGAAAATTAGAGGGTAAATTGATAAACTATTATCCTAATGGAAAACCGACTGAAATCACCACTTATAAAAATGGATTGAAACAAGGAATTTCTCAAAAATTTTCAAGCGATGGAATTTTGATAGAGGAAGTTACTTACGAAAATAATGTGTTGAATGGTCCTGCGAAATTCTTCGAATTGAATGGAAACTTGCGTGAAAAAGGCATCTATAAAGATGGTAAGAAATTCGGGAAATGGGAGTTTTATATTGATGGAGAAATTACATCTGAAGATGAGTTAGAAAAAAACAAAAAATTTAAGAAAAATGAAGAGTAATGTATTTTTAATTGTGTTGATTTTTACAATCATCAGTTCATGTAGTGAAAAACAACAAATTGATAATCATCAAGTTATCAATGGATTGTGGCTTGTGAAAGAAGTAAAAATAAATGACCAAGACATGACTCCAATTGCAGATTGGATTCGATTTAATGCTGATTCAACTCAAACTTCAGGCACTGGTTGGTTACAGCACACTATTGGTTCTTGGTCATATCAAAATGATGCTAAAATGCTTACTATAAAAAACAATATTAGTTCAAATGGTTCAATAAATTATGAAGATTCTTTTAATGTTACTTTCGATAAAAATTTGATTGTTTTACAAAGAAAAAATGAAGGACAAGAGTTATCTATTACTTTAGAAAAAGTAGATAAATTACCCACTTTGGAGGCAAACAAATTATTTGGATTATGGAAATTTGATTCAATTTTGATTGATAACATAGAAGTTTCAGATTCTTTAAATCCAACAAAAAATGCCATGCTTTTTTTACGTCCTGAAAACGGTTATACACTTTATAATTATCCAATAGGAGAAAGATTTGGAATTTTCAAAGCACACTATGGGAGACAACAATTAGAAATGGTAAATTATAGCCGTTCTCCAAAATTTCAATTTTACAAGTTTACTATAGATGGCAATAAATTACTATTGAATTCTACGGATAATAAAACAGTTTTATCACTTAGTAGAATTGATAAATATTTGCCATAGAAACATCAATTCTTTCAATTAAAATTTCCGCAACAAAATCGTAACTTTGCACTTCAAAATTAAAAAATGAAACGAGTAGTTGTTGGTCTTTCTGGTGGAGTAGATTCGAGTGTTACAGCCTATTTATTGAAAGAGCAAGGCTATGAAGTTATTGGCCTTTTTATGAAAAATTGGCACGATGATTCTGTAACAATTTCCAATGAATGTCCTTGGTTAGAAGACAGTAATGACGCCATGATTGTTGCCGAAAAATTAGGCATTCCTTTTCAAGTAGTTGATTTGAGCGAACAATACAAAGAACGTATTGTAGATTATATGTTTGATGAATATGAAAAAGGACGCACACCAAATCCTGATGTACTTTGCAATCGTGAAATAAAATTTGATGTTTTTATGAAAATCGCACTGCAATTGGGTGCAGATTTTGTAGCAACAGGTCATTATTGTAGAAAATCAGAAGAAGAAATTGACGGAAAAACAATCTATAAATTGTTGGCTGGTAAAGATAGTAACAAAGATCAATCGTATTTTTTATGTCAATTGTCACAAGAACAATTGGCAAAATCATTGTTTCCAATTGGTGAACTTTTAAAACCAGAAGTTAGAGAAATTGCTAAAAAAGCCGATTTAATTACAGCAGAAAAGAAAGATTCTCAAGGATTGTGTTTTATTGGAAAAGTGCGTTTGCCCGAATTTTTACAACAAAAATTACAACCAAAAGAAGGTGAAATTGTTCAAATTCCTTCGGATTTTGAAATGTATCAAAAAGCAATTCCCACTTTCGAAAACAAAGAAGCTGAACTTGACTACTTTTCATCAAAATATATATACAAAAAATCGGATGGAAAAGTGGTTGGAAAACATCAAGGAGCGCATTATTTTACCAAAGGGCAAAGAAAAGGCTTGGCTGTTGGCGGTACCAAAGAACCGTTGTTTGTTATTGAAACCGATGTTACTGAAAATATTATTTTTACTGGTGAAGGCAAAAACCATCTAGGTTTGTACAGAAACGTATTGTTTGTTGCTAATAACGAAATTCACTGGATTCGTGAGGATTTAGCCTTAAAGAATGGTGAAAAAATGTCTCTAAAAGCCAGAATTCGTTATAGACAAGCACTAGAAAACGCCACTTTATACAAAGTAGCAACTGGATTGTATGTTGAATTTGAAAATCCGCAATCAGCTATTCAAGAAGGGCAATTTGTAGCTTGGTACCAAAATGACGAGTTGTTAGGATCTGGAGTAATTTCGTAAAATATAATTAATGACTAATAAAATAACAAAACTCTTCAACATACAATATCCCATAATTCAAGG
>JANQTK010000228.1 GCA_030731695.1 Polaribacter sp. | reverse complement strand
ACCAACTGTGGAGGCAATGCTACGTTTTCATTACTATCCGTTTTTATATCTGGTAAATTTTCAACAAGCGTGCAAGAAGTGGTATTTTCGTAATTATTATATTCACATTTTGGTGATGTTCTTACCCACTCTGAAGGCCAAACTGGGTCTTTTTCAGTTACAGGACCTGTGTGATTGATAACAGCATCCAACAACACTCGAATACCGTTTTTGTGAGCCGTTTCTACCAATTCTTTCAAATCTTCTTTGGTTCCAAAATTTGGGTCAATTGTAGTCCAATCTTTTGCCCAATACCCATGATATGCATACGTAATTCCTGTTCCTTCATCAGTTGCATCATGAATTTGTTCTACAATTGGTGTCATCCAAATTGCATTAATTCCCAACTTTGTGAAATATCCTTCTTTGATTTTTTGAGTAATTCCTTTCAAATCTCCTCCTTCAAAACCTCTTAATTTTCCTGAAGTTTTAGATCTGTCAAAATTCAAATCATTGGAAATATCTCCATTGTTAAAACGATCTGTCAATAAAAAATATACGTTTGCAGCTTGCCAAACGAATTCATTTTCTTTCACTTCTACAATTTTTTCAGAAGGTTTTACTTGACAAGAAAATATGGCAATACATAAAAAACTAACTAAAAATAGGTTTTTCATAATTTGATTTATTTAATAAAAACTTTAAAACCCCAAGGCTCAATTGTTAAATTCGTATTTTGATTTAAAATTATTTTTTCAGAAGTACTAAAATCAGTATAATTTCCCTCAAAAAGAGACTCTTTAAAAGTGATTTCTTTTTGTTCATTAGAAAAATTAAAAACGGCAAAGATTTTATCTTTTTCATTTTGACGCACAAAACTCAATACTTCACTTTCATAATTATTGGGAACTTTCATCATTGTTGCTCCCCATTTTGCATGCCATAAAGCAGTATTTGATTTTAGCAAAGCAAAAAGATTTTTATACAAATCCCCTATATAATGTTTTTTCCATTTGATGGCATCTTTTTCAAAAAATTCTAACCTTTTAGTGTTACCAGCTTCTTGTCCGTTGTAAATTAATGGCATTCCTTCTCCTATAACAGATAAAACAATAGCTGCTTCTAAACCATCTCCAAACTGCTCAAACATTGTACCTTCCCAAGAATTCATATCATGGTTGCTTGTAAATGTCATTCGCATACTGTTTTTTGGAAAAAATTTCTCGTTCCATGAATAGTATACATAAAGTTTATTCACATTCGCTTCACCCATACAAATTTGGTGCATTGCCTCATTCCAACTCCAAGCATATGTCATATCAAAAGCCTCAGCATGCATATCTCTTGATTCCCATTCAGCCAACATAAATACAGGTTTGATTTTGTCTAATTCTTGTCTTGCGTTATTCCAAAATTCAAGTGGCACAAAACCTGCAGCATCGCATCTATATCCATCAATATCGGCTTCTTTTACCCAATATTTTAAAGCATCAGTCATATATTTTCTTACTTCGGGCTTACTAAAATCCAAATCAATAATATCAGACCAATCCCACCATGGAGTTGGCATAAAATCACCTTTGTAATCCTTTTTATACCAATCAGGATGGTTTTTAAGTAATACATTATCCCAAGAAGTGTGATTTGCAACCCAATCTATAATAACATACATCCCTAATTTATGTGCTTCATTTACAAAATTCTTCACATCCTGTAAATTCCCAAATTCTGGGTTTACACTATAGTAATCTTTTACAGCATAAGGACTTCCTAAACTTCCTTTTCTATTTTTTTCTCCAATTGCGTGAATGGGCATTAACCAAATAATATCAACGCCTAATTCTTTTAATCTTGGCAATTGAGTTTGTGCAGCTTTAAAAGTACCTTCTTCAGAAAACTGTCTTGTATTTAATTGATAAATAGCTGCGTTTTTACTCCATTCAGGATGTGAAAGATTTACGTATTCTTTTGGTTGATAAGGATCATCAGTTTTAGGTGCTGAATTATTTTTGCAACTTAAAAAAATTCCTAAAAAAATGATTAAAAATAGTTTTTTCATGACCTTAAATTATTGAAGTTTTAGAATAAATGATTCTAATGGGTTTACTAAAATTTTTGCAGAAGCTCCTGAACTAGTCACTTTCAAGTCAAAAGATTTTTTATTGTATAATTTATCTTTCAACAAAAAAGTACCCTCATTTATATTCCATTTTTTGATGATTTCCAGCGGAATTTTCAACTCAAATTCAAAGGCTTTTTCTGCATCAAAATTTGCGACAATAATTAATTTTTCATTGTTCGAAAAACGTGTGAATGAGAGCAATTTAGCATTGTAATTCTCTGTATTTTCTCTGTTAAATTGATGTAAATCTTGGTATTCTCCCATCAAAGCATCACTTTTAATCGTAAAATTTAGCAATCGCTTGTAAAAATCACGCAATGCTAATTCTTCTTTGGTTGATTTTCCTCCATCAAAATTTTTATCATTTACCCAACGCTGCAAGGTTGGAACACCTATATAATCAAAAATAGAAGTTCTTGAAGGAGCTCCAAAACCTGCATTTTCAGAACCATCTTCGCCCAATTCTTGCGCAAAATAAATCATGGTTGGTGATGTTGAAATGGTTGCAGAAACCACCATTGCAGGCTTGCCTTTTTCGAAATTTCCAGCAAACTCAGGACTTGCAATTCGTTGTTCATCATGATTTTCTAAAAAGTGCAACATGTGGTGTTCAATATCTTTTAAATCATCTTGAATTGGCGGAATATGATCTGTTAAACCACGACCTTGCATCACGTTTTTTAAGGTGTCATACAACTGAACTTTGTCATACAAATAATCCATTTTTCCTTTTTTGATATAGTCTCTGTACAAACTTGGATTGTATACTTCTGCCAATAAAAAAGCATCCGGATTTTTCATTTTTATACTTGAGTTTAGAAAACTCCAAAACTCAACAGGCACCATTTCTGCCATGTCAAAACGAAAACCATCTACTCCTTTTTCTAACCAATACAATGCAATATCTCTAAACTTTATCCATGAATTTGGAACGGTTTTATCTTGCCAAAATTCAAAATGTTTTTGATAATTTTCATTCTCAAAACCTGCTGGCAATTCATTAAAATCCTTTTTCCCTTCTGGAGAAATTCCGTAATTGATTTTTACAGTTTCATACCAATCATTTTTATCTGGTTTTGAAAGTCGCGAGCCATTTCCTGTCCATTTTGAGGGATTTTCATCAAATTTACGATCAGATAATGGATGATTTTCACCACCCAAAGGCTGAAAATCATCTAAAAAATCAGGCACCTGAAAAGGTTCATTTGGATTGTAATAAAAGTTGTTATTTACATCATAAACAACCGTTTTATTATCATCAGCACCAAAATCTTTTA
>JANQTK010000227.1:6353-14498 GCA_030731695.1 Polaribacter sp. | reverse complement strand
TTTTGTTTTTTTGCAATTTTTCCTTTTGTCCAATGCACAAAAGTTTCCATTTGGGCTACTGCTCTACTCACTATAAAATCATAAGTATCTTTCACTTCTTCCACTCTGCAATTGGAAGTTTTTACGTTCTTCAACTCCAAACCTTCCACAACTTCATTGACCACTTTTATTTTTTTCCCAATAGCATCAACCAAATGAAAATGGGTTTCTGGAAATAAAATTGCTAACGGAATTCCAGGAAAACCACCTCCAGTTCCCACATCCATTACCTTTGTATTAGGTTGAAATTGAATTACTTTAGCAATTCCTAGCGAATGCAATACGTGACGCAAATACAACTCATCAATGTCTTTTCGAGAAACCACATTGATTTTCAAATTCCAATCTTGGTACAACTCTTGCAATTTTTGAAACTGATTACGTTGATTATCAGTTAAATCCGTAAAATATTTTTGAATGATTTCCATAAAAAAGTTTGGTACGCAAAAATAGTTAATATTTAAAAACAATTCATAAGAAATTTATGCGTTTATTAGTCATAGATATTTCAAAAACCTTATTTTTGTAACTTAAATTTTTTTAATGAGTACCATAAACTTTTCAAGAGTAGACAACGCAAAATTCTTTAAAACTCTTAACAAACGAGTAAACGATTATTTCAAAGAAAACAACCTTAAAAAAACAGGAAACTGGAAATTATATAGCAAAGCAATCATCATGTTTTCGCTTTTTTTGGTTCCTTTCATTCTTATTTTAACAGTTTCAATGTCACAATGGATGATGATTCTTTTGGTGATTATTACCGGAATTGGAATGGCTGGAGTAGGCATGAATGTGATGCATGACAGCAATCACGAATCTTTTTCAAGTAAAAAATGGGTCAATAAATTGATGGGAAGTAGCATTTATATTTTGGCTGGAAACGTATATAATTGGAAAGTGCAACACAACGTTTTACACCATACTTTTACCAACGTTAAAGACCATGATGAAGATATTGATGCTGGTAGAATTATACGTTTTTCACAACACTCTAAATGGTTAAAAATTCATAAAATTCAAAAATATTATTCGATTTTTTTATACGGATTATTAACCATCAATTGGGCAATAACTACGGATATCAAGCAAATGCATAACTATTTAAAAAGAAAACTTTCTTATGGTGATTTTCCAAATCCTGCTACTGAATGGACAAAATTGGTGATTTCAAAACTAGTTTATTATTCACTTTGGATTGTATTACCAATAGCAGTTTTAGACATTGCTTGGTGGAAAGTGTTGATTGGCTTTTTTGTGATGCATTATACAGCAGGAATGATTTTGAGTTTGGTTTTTCAGTTGGCACATATTGTTCCGAATACAACCATGCCAATTCCTGATAAAGATGGAAATTTAGAGCACACTTGGGCAGTCCATCAATTATATACAACTTCCAACTTTGCGCCTAGCAATTGGGTGGTAAACTTCTATACAGGCGGTTTAAATCATCAAGTTGAACATCATATTTTTCCACACATCTCTCATGTTCATTATGACAAATTAGCTAAAATTGTCAAAGAAACTGCACAGGAGTTTAATTTGCCTTACAATGAATATAAAACCATGCGCAAAGCCATGATAGAGCATTTTAAACACTTAGGAGTTTTAGGGAAAAATCCAGAATTAGCATAATTTAAATAATTTTTTTAGAAAAATGTCACATCCATTATCGGACAGAATTAACAGTTTGCCTGTCTCTGAAACATTAGCCATGGCTGCTAAAGCAAGAGAATTAAGAGCAGAAGGAAAAGATATTATTGGTTTAAGTTTAGGCGAGCCTGACTTTAATACACCCGATTTTATCAAAGATGCAGCTATTGAAGCCATCAATCAAAATTACAATTCATATTCACCTGTTGATGGGTATGTTGAATTGAAAGAAGCCATTTGCGTTAAATTTAAACGCGACAATGATTTGATTTACAAACCCAATCAAATTGTAGTTTCAACAGGCGCAAAACAATCTATTGCAAATGTTGCGCAAGTATTATTAAATCCTGGTGATGAAGTTATTTTACCTGCACCATATTGGGTTAGTTATTCAGCAATTGCTACTTTGTGCGAAGCTACTTCTATTGAAGTGCCTTCAACCATTGAAACGGATTTTAAAATTACGCCAGCACAATTAGAAGCAGCCATTACACCTAAAACAAAAATGGTGTTTTTTAATTCACCAAACAATCCTAGTGGTACCATTTATACAGAGGCTGAGTACAGAGCATTTGCTGCCGTTTTAGAAAAATATCCAAACATCTATATTTTGTCTGATGAAATCTATGAACACATCAATTATGATGTAAAACCATTCAGTTTTGCAGCCATTGAAAGCATGTATGATAGAACGATTACTGTGAATGGTTTGGCAAAAGCATTTGCAATGACTGGTTGGAGAATAGGATATCTTGGTGCTCCTGAATGGATTGCAAAAGCATGTACAAAAATGCAAGGACAAATCACTTCTGGAACAAATTGTATTGCGCAAAGAGCAGCAATTACAGCAGTTTTAGCACCCGTAGAAAAAATTCAATTTATGGTAAAAGAGTTCAAAACTCGTAGAAATATCATCGTTGATTTACTAAATGAAATTCCTGGTTTTAAAGTAAATATTCCTGATGGAGCATTTTACGTTTTCCCTGATGTTTCCGCATTTATAGGCAAAACAATTGATGGATATACAATCAATACTGCAGGTGATTTTTCTATGTTTTTATTAGAAAAAGCAAATGTTGCAACCGTTAGTGGTGAAGCCTTTGGCGCTGCAAATTGTATACGGATTTCTTATGCAGCTTCAGAAAGTCAAATTAGAGAAGCTATGGAAAGAATTAAAAAAGCAGTTAGCTAAAATTGATACACTTACATTAAAAAATCTCATAGGAAACTATGAGATTTTTTTTATGCCACTAAAATAATAATTGTAGCCATAATGAATGAAACTCTTAAAATTTCAAAAGTGTTATTCAGTGAATTTGTATACTGATTTGCAATCGATTCTTTAATTTTTGATAAAGAATCAGCTCTCATATTTCTGATGTTATCTCTAATTTCTTTTTTATATGAAGATGTTAAAATGCCTCTTTCTATGGGTGATAAATGTGTTGATTTCATATTGTTGTATGTTGATTGATTTTAAATTTAGACGACATCAAAAATAAATTGTTACAAAAACATATTTTGAAAATCAAAAAATGATATATAAAAAAATCACATCTTTTTTGAGATGTGATTTTAATAACTGAATTTGATTGGGGAAATTAATCTACATTATCGTGTAAAAAAGAGTTGTTTGATTTAAAGCTTAAATCTTCAGATTCTTTTTTTAACGTAGGTTCCGTTTTACTGATGGATGAATTTCTTCCCACATCAATACCGTTTCTTAAAAAAGCAGGTTCGCGCTCTATTTCGTCAACGTTTTTGTTATATTTTTCATTGAATTTGTGATTGAAATTCTTCATTTTACTGCGTCTGTCATCAGCTCTTTTTGCCAATTCAGCAATCGTTAAACTCATTGGAGAAATCTCTTCACTTTCCGTTTCAATTTGATTGATTTCAGATTGTTTTGCCGTTTTTAATGTAAACCCAAAAGCATCTTCTTCAACTTCTTTTTTGTTCACAATATTCGAACTTTTAGCAATTGTTGGTTTTGCATCAAAATCTTCTAAAATATGTCTTTTAAATGTAATTTCTTGTGCTCCAAAAACTTCAATTTCATTAATATTTTTATAAGATTCCGTTTTAGGGCTTTCTTTTTCTGCTTTAATTTCCGTAAAAGAATTCAACGGAAACTCAAAAATCAATTCTTGTGAAATTTCATCTTCCTTAAATTCTGAAATCACTTCTTTTTTAGGTGCCTCTGTGATGAAAAAATCATCATCAGAAATAAATTCTAAAGCAATTTCTTCATAAACTACAGGAATTTCAGCTATGATATTAGAAGTTGAAATCAAATCCATTTTAGGTAATTCATCTTCTGCCTCATCTAAAATATAAGTAACTTTTTGCTCATTTACTGATGGCGCAGGTTCATTTAAAGAAGGTGCTTTTGTAAGCGTTTTTTCACCAAAATTGTAGGTCGCTTTTTGCTCATCCTCTAACGTATGAATGATTTTTTTTGCCTCAGTATTTGTGATAGAACTTTGTTGATCTGGAGCGAAACCTGTTGCAACAACTGTCAATGAAATTGCTTCTCCTAATTCATCATCCTCTCCAATACCCATGATAATGTTAGCATCATAGCCAGCTTCTGTTTGGATAAATTCGTTGATTTCTCCAATTTCATCCAAAGTAACTTCGGATGTTCCTGAAACGATTAAAAGCAATACATTTTTAGCTCCTGTAATTTTATTATCGTTTAATAAAGGCGAATCTAATGCTTTTACAATGGCGTTTTTTGCTCTGTTTTTACCTTCTTCTTTTGCAGAACCCATAATAGCAGTTCCACTATTTGAAAGCACTGTTTTTGCATCATGCAAGTCAATATTTTGCTTGTAGTGATGTGTAATTACTTCCGCAATTCCTCTTGATGCTGTTGACAACACTTCATCAGCCTTTGAAAATCCTGCTTTGAAACCCAAATTTCCATACACTTCTCGAAGTTTGTTATTATTGATAACAATCAATGAATCTACATTTTTTCGCAATTGATCGATACCAATTTGAGCTTGATTTGAGCGCATTCTTCCCTCAAACTGAAATGGCATTGTTACAATTCCTACTGTTAAGATATCCATATCTTTCGCAATTTTTGCGATAATTGGTGCAGCACCTGTTCCTGTTCCACCACCCATTCCTGCAGTGATAAATACCATTTTAGTTTGGGTATTTAACATTTGCTGAATTTCTTGAATACTTTCTTTTGCTGCCTGTTCTCCAATTTCAGGATTTGCACCTGCACCTAACCCAGAGGTTAAGTTGGCACCCAATTGAATTTTGTTAGGAACTGGACTGTTTTCAAGGGCTTGCGCATCTGTATTACAGATTACAAAATCAACACCTTTGATGTTTTGGGTAAACATGTGATTTACTGCATTGCTTCCACCACCACCAACACCAATTACTTTAATGGTATTAGACTGTGTTTTTGGCATGTCAAATAAAATGTTATCAAATTCTGCGCTCATAATAACGTATCTATTTTAGGTTTTTATTAATTTTTGATTTTTATACTTTTTCTTAAAAAATTACTCTGCGTTATCTAAAAAATCTTTGAAACGATCTGTAAATTTCTCTAAGAAAGTTTTCATTTTAGGTTTTGGATTTTCTACAACTTTTGGAGAATTTTCTGTTTTCTCAATGTTTGTAGATTTCGTTTCAGGGACAATTTCGGGTGATGATTCCTGAACTATCTGATCTCCTTTATCCTCGTGTTTCAATCCTTCAATCAACAAACCAACTGCTGTTGCATATGCAGGACTTGACAATGCGTCTTCAGAATCACCTGCTAAATGCTCATTTGGATATCCAATTCTTACATCCATTCCTGTGATATATTCAACCAATTGTCTTAAATGTTTTAATTGAGCACCTCCACCTGTCAATACTATTCCTGCAATCAATTTTCCTTTTTGAGTTTCATGCCCATAATCTTTGATTTCAGTGTACACATATTCAATGATTTCTTGAACTCTAGCATGGATAATTTTAGACAAGTTCTTAAGCGTAATTTCTTTAGCCTCTCTTCCTCTTAAACCCGGAATAGAAACAATTTCTGTTTCTTTATTTTCACCTGGCCAAGCTGAACCAAACTTAATTTTTAACAATTCTGCTTGTTTTTCGATGATAGAACATCCTTCTTTGATATCATCTGTGATTACGTTTCCACCAAAAGGAATCACTGCAGTATGACGTATAATTCCGTCTTTGAAAATCGCTAAATCAGTTGTTCCACCTCCAATATCAATCAATGCAACTCCTGCTTCTTTTTCTTCTTGACTTAATACTGCAGATGCTGATGCCAAAGGTTCTAGAGTGATTTGATTCAAATCTAAACCAGCACTTTTAACACATCTTCCGATATTTCTGATAGATGAAACCTGACCAACAACCACATGAAAATTTGCTTCCAAGCGTCCACCATACATACCTCTTGGCTCTTTGATATCCGCTTGAGAATCCACTTTAAATTCTTGAGGCAATACATGAATAATTTCTTCTCCTGGTAACATCACCAATTTATGAACTTGATTCACCAAATTTTCAATATCAATATCTTCAATTACTTCATCAGCGTTGTTTCTTGTAATATAATCACTGTGTTGCAAACTACGAATGTGTTGACCTGCAATACCCACAACAACATTATCAATGGTAATCCCTGAAACACTTTCAGCCTCTTCAACAGCTTGCTGAATAGATTGAATAGTTTGGGTAATATTACTTACGACACCTCTTTTAACACCTAAACTTTTGGCCTTTCCTGTTCCAACAACTTCAATTTTGCCGTATTCATTTTTACGACCAATCATGGCAACAATTTTGGTAGTACCAATGTCTAAACCAACAGCTATTTTATTGTTTCCCATCTTGATTTATTTTGTGCACACAACTTGGTTGTGATATTTTACATTTATTAACTTATAATTCTGAATCGTTTTATCACTAAATGTGTTGTTATAAAACGCTTTTAACTTTCTAAATTTTGGTTCGATTTCAGAGATAGTTCCAAAATCTATTTTATAATCGCCACTTCTTACCGCCAATTGCACCTCTCCATTGTTTAATCTTTCTACTCCAACAATCTCTTTTTCCAGAAAATTATCGGCTAAAATTGTTGAAATTAAAGGCATTATTTCTTTTATTTCACCATCATTTTTTACACCAGAAACCAACAAAACTCTCGCTGAATAATTCTCTGATAACGGAACCTTTATACCTTGTTTATCAACATAATAAACATCCTCATCTTGAATAATTCTCACGATGGGTGTACGCTGTTTTATTGTTGTTTTCAACTCTCCTTGGATTGTTAAAAAAACAACAGCCTTTTCTACATAAGGGTTTTTTGAAATGTTACTTTCTAAACCGTTTAAATTTATCACGGATTTTGGTAGGTTTTTTATAGTTTCATTTTTTTGTATTAACAATTTATTAACCATCGAATGATTTAAAAACTTACTGATTCCTGCTTCTATTTTGACATCAATTTTTGATACTTTTTTTTGATGATTTCTAGCAGTAGAAAAACTGTACAAAAACCCTACGCTTATCAACAAGCAAAAAAACAAAATGTATTTTAAGAGTTTTTTAAATTTCATGTTGATTCTTTTTTAAAAGTTGACTGGTAATTTCAGTAATCATCACGCCAATATCTCCTGCACCTAACATAGCCACTACTTTTGCTGATGATTGCTTAATATCCTGTAAAAGCAAACTTTTTTGAGACATTTTTTTATGCGGATTATTGATTTTACTCAACAGCCATTCAGCATTTACACCTGGAATTGGTAATTCTCTTGCAGGATAAATATCTAATAACAATATCTCATCAAAAGCTGCTAATGCACTTGCAAAATCATCCGCAAAATCTTGGGTTCTTGAAAATAAATGTGGTTGAAAAACAACCAACACTTTTTCAGTAGGATACATTTCTCTAATTGCATTTTGCACAGCCGAAATTTCTGTTGGATGATGTGCATAATCATCAATCAACACAAAATCGTTGGTTTTAATTTTATAGGTAAATCTTCTTTTAACTCCTTTAAAAGTTGCCAAACGTTGTTTGATTTCCTCTAAAGAAATTCCATAAGAATCTGCCATTGCTAATGCCGCTAAAGCATTCATGACATTGTGCTTTCCGGGTAAATGAAATTCAATATTTTTTATTTCTGAAACAGGTGTTTTTACATCAAAAATGTATTTTCCGCTTTCAATTTTCAGATTAAAAGCCATATAATCAGCCGTTTCATTTACTGCATAAGTAAGTCCTTTTAAAGGCAATCCTTTTGCAACAATCAACGTTTCAGAAACTTGTTGAGAAAATGCAACAAACGATTCTTCCAAAGCTGAGGCTTCTTTGTAAATATCTAAATGATCAGCATCCATGGAAGTTACACACCCAATATTTGGATGCAACTGCAAGAAAGATCTGTCAAATTCATCTGCTTCAAC
>JANQTK010000227.1:0-6253 GCA_030731695.1 Polaribacter sp. | reverse complement strand
ACCCAATATTTGGATGCAACTGCAAGAAAGATCTGTCAAATTCATCTGCTTCAACCACACAAATTTTGTCTTCACCCAACAACAAATTCGAATTGTAATTTTCTGAAATTCCACCTAAAAATGAAGTGGCATTTACGGTTTTCATGATGTGACCTAAAATTGCAGAAGTGGTTGTTTTTCCATGTGTACCAGCAACAGCCAAGCAAAATGTGTTTTTAGAAATCATTCCCAACACCTGAGCTCTTTTTAATAAATTGAAATTATTTTCTTTGAAATAGATCAATTGTGAATGATTTTTCGGAATTGCTGGTGTAAAAATCACCAAGGTTTTTTCTGTATTTAAAAAAGAAATTGGAATGTTTTTAACAGCATCTTCAAAATGAATTTGAACACCTAGATCGCTCAAATCGTCAGTTATTTGAGAAGGTGTTTTGTCATACCCAGCAACTTTTTTTCCTAACGAAACAAAATATCTGGCAATGGCACTCATTCCAATGCCACCAATTCCGACAAAATAAACGTTATGTATGCTGTTTAAATTCACTTTTTTAATAATTTTTCAATTTCGTTAACGATATCAGTTGTTGCTTTTGGCAATGCCAATTCTTTGATGTTTTCAGACAAATGTTCTTGTTTTCCTTTATCTTTAATAAGCGTTTCAAAAACAATTGGAAACGTTTCTAACTCCTCTTCTTTCAGTAAAATTGCGGCGTGTTTATCAACAATTGCTTTGGCATTTTTTGTTTGATGATCTTCTGCAACATTGGGAGATGGAATAAAAATTACTGGTTTGCCCACAATACACAATTCTGAAACCGAACTTGCACCTGCTCTTGAAATAATGATATTTGCAGCAGCGTAAGCCAAATCCATTCTATTGATGAATTGGTGCACTTGCACATTTTCTAAGGAATCATATTTTTTATAATCTTCAAAATACAATTTGCCACATTGCCAAATCAATTGAACTTCTTGTTTTTTAAAGAAAGCCAAATTGTTTTCAATTAGTTGGTTTATTTTTCTTGCTCCTAAACTTCCTCCTAAAATTAAAATGGTCTTTTTTGATTTATCTAAGTTGAAAAAATTTTGAGCTTCTTTTACTTTCGTATGAATTGTCAACAAATCTTGACGAACAGGATTTCCTGTTTTTATGATTTTTGATGAAGGAAAAAAGCGTTCTAAATTGTCATAAGCAACACAAATTTTAATTGCTTTTTTTGCTAAATATTTATTGGTAATTCCTGGAAACGAATTTTGTTCTTGAATCAACGTAGGAATTCCTTTTCTGTTGGCCATGATTAATGTTGGTCCGCTTGCAAAACCTCCTGTACCAATTGCAATATCTGGTTTAAACGTATCAATAATTCGTTTTGCGCGCCACAAACTACTCATCATTTTAAACGGAAAAGAAAGGTTGCTTGCCAATTGTTTGCGTTGAATTCCAGAAATCCACAATCCTTTAATTTCATAGCCTGCTTGTGGAATTTTTTCCATTTCCATTTTGTCTTTTGCACCAACAAATAAGAATTTAGCATCAGGAAAACGCACTTTTATCTCGTTTGCAATGGCAATTGCAGGATAAATGTGACCTCCTGTTCCTCCTCCAGAAATTAAAATATTATATTGTTTCATATAGACTTTACTATTTTTAGAAATCGTTTATATGTAACAATATTATGTAACATCCCATTTAATGATTTTATTTTTAGATTATATTGTTTCATGCAAAATATCTAAAGGGTTATCTTCTAAAATATCTTCTTCTGTTTCCTCTTTTGATGCGCTTACACTTAAAATCATTCCAAGTGCAAAACAAGTCATCCAAATTGATGTTCCTCCGCTACTAATCAATGGTAATGTTTGTCCTGTAACTGGAAATAAATTGGTTGCAACAGCCATGTTGATACAAGCTTGAAAAATGATGGGTATTCCAACTCCCACAACCAATAAAGACCCAAATATGGTTTTGGTTTTTTTGACCACAATAAAAATTCGGAAAAGCAACAAAAAGTAAATAAACAAGATAAAAACACTGCCAATTAAACCATATTCTTCAGCAATAATAGCAAAGATAAAATCGGACGTTGACTGAGGTAAAAAGTTTTTTTGTACACTTTTTCCTGGACCTACACCAGCTAAACCTCCTGTAGCAATGGCAATTTTTGCTTTTTCTACTTGATAAGCATCTTTGCCATCTTCATCAGAAAAATTTTCAATTCTGCTTTGCCAAGTTTGCACTCTATTGGGCATTGCATCAGGAAATGCTTTGGCTATCAAAATAAAAAACACCAATGCAATCACTCCAATTCCAAGAATTAATCCCAAATATTTTGTTGGATAACCACCTACAAAACACAGCATTAAAATCATCACAAAAATGATAGCTGTTGTGGAAAAATTTGCAGGTAAAATCAATATTAAAACAAGTGCAATTGGCAGCCAAAGTGTCAACAAACTCTCTTTTAAACTAATTACCTTTTCTTTATTTTTCGCTAAATATCTTGCCACATATACCATTAAAACCAATCCTGCTAATGTGGAAGTTTGAAAACCAATGCCAACAAATGGAATTCGAATCCATCTACTTGCATTGGCTCCACCAATCGTATTTCCTTGAGATAACGTAAAGATTAACAGTACAATTACGATTGGTAACATTAACAAAGATCCTCCAGAAAAGTATCTATACGGAATTTTATGAATTCCATAAATGATGGCAAAACCCATGAGTAATAACATCATGTGTTTTAATAAATATCCAAAAGTAGAACCACCTGTTCCAACAACATACACCAAGTTTGTACTTGCGCTATAAACAGGCATAAAAGAGCAAATTGCCAAAACTGCAACAATTGCCCAAATTGCTTTATCACCTTGTATGTGTTTTAAAATGGTTTTCAATTTTTAATTTTTAGTGTTTAGTGTTTAGTGTTTAGTGTTTAGTGTTTAGTGGAAATATATTATTCCGTAAGTAATTATTTTTTGTTTACAAGTTTTTTACTGCATTTTTAAACTGACGTCCTCTGTCTTCGTAATTCTCGAACAAATCGAAACTTGCACAAGCAGGAGATAACAAAACAAGTTCTCCTTTTTCTGATAATTTTTGCGCTACTTTCACTGCTTCTTCTGCACCTGCAGTTTCTACGATGATATCAACTACACTTCCAAAAGTGTCTTTAATTTTTTCATTATCAACACCCAAACAAACAATCGCTTTTACTTTTTCACGAACCAAAGGCAACAAATCAGTGTAGTCATTTCCTTTATCAACACCTCCTACAATCCAAATTGTAGTTTTGTCCATACATTCTAAGGCATAAAAAACGGAGTTCACATTGGTTGCTTTAGAATCATTGATATATTCAACTCCATTGATTTTTGCAACAAATTCCAAACGATGCTCTGCACCCTCAAAATTCTCTAAACTTTCTTTGATAAAATCTTTTCTAACTTTCAATAATTGTGCTGCCAAAGTTGCAGCCATCGCATTTTTTGTATTGTGTTTTCCTTTCAATGTTAACCCTGTTAATGGCATAGTAAATGTTTCTTTTTGTATGTTGATTGTTAGTATATTATTTTTTAAAAAAGCACCAAATTCGAGTTCTTTTTCTATAGAAAAAGGAACCAATTTTGCTTTTGTTGTATTGGTTTGCAACCATTGATTTATAGCATCATTATCAGCATCATAAATCAAATAATCATTTGCTGTTTGATTTTTTGTAATCCTAAATTTAGAAGCGATGTACTTGTTAAAATCATACTCATATCTATCTAAATGATCGGGTGTAATATTGGTTATGATCGCAATATGACTGTTAAAATTTTCAACCCCATCTAATTGAAAACTACTCAACTCCAACACATAATTTTCAAAACTTTCTTCTGCAACTAATTGCGCAAAACTTTTTCCAATGTTGCCTCCCATTCCAACATTCAATCCCGCATTTTTTAGAATATGATGAGTTAACATAGTGGTTGTAGTTTTTCCATTTGAACCGGTAATGCCAACAATAGTTGCGTTTGTAAATTGACCAGCAAATTCAATTTCAGAAATCACAGGAATTTTCAAATCCAATAATTTTTTAACAATTGGCGCTTTTTCAGGAATTCCTGGACTTTTCATTACCAAACTAGCATTCAAAATAGCAGCTTCTGTGTGTTGATTTTCCTCAAAATCAATCTCGTGATGTGAAAGAACTTCTTTATATTTTTGTGCAATATTCCGTGCATCAGAAACAAAAACATTAAAGCCTTTTTGTTTACCTAAAATGGCAGTACCAACGCCACTTTCTCCTCCTCCTAAAACAACCAAAAGCCCCCTTTCCCCCGAAGGTGGAAAAACGTTACTTCCAGATGTTTCTCGATGCTTCATTTATTATTTAATTTTTTACTTTATTTTTTTCTCAATTTATTCCCTCCCTTTGGGAGGGTTAGGGTGGGCTAATTATCTCAGTTTTAGAGTTACAATTGAAAAAACGGCTAATAAAATTCCAACAATCCAAAAGCGAACTACAATCTTACTTTCATGATATTGCAACTTTTGATAATGATGGTGCAAAGGAGACATTTTGAAAATACGCCTTCCTTCACCAAACTTTTTTCTGGTGTATTTGAACCATGAAACTTGTAAAATCACAGAAAGATTTTCAACCACAAAAATGCCTGCTAAAACCGGAAGCAATAATTCTTTACGAACAGCAATTGCAATTACAGCAATGATTCCTCCAATTGTTAAACTTCCTGTATCGCCCATAAAAACTTGAGCTGGATAGGTATTATACCATAAAAAACCAATCAAAGCTCCTGCAAAAGCAAGAATAAAAACGGTCATTTCTCCTGAATTTGGAATGTACATGACGTCTAAATAATCTGCAAAAATGATATTACCAGAAACCCAAGCAAAAACAGCTAAAGTGACCACAATAATGGCTGATGTACCTGCTGCCAAACCATCAATTCCATCAGTTAAATTAGCGCCATTTGAAATTCCGGTAACAATAAAAACAGTCACAAAAATGAAAATAATCCATCCAAATTTCTCAAAACCATCTCCTAAAAAACGGAAAGCTTCAGCATAATCTAATTCATTGTTTTTAAAAAAAGGCATTGTGGTTTTGGTGGATTTATGTGCATCTCCAAAAACGATTTTTTTACCGTTTTCAACTTCTATTTGTTGAGAAATTGGTAATTTTTCTTTTATGGTAATATCTTCATTAAAATATAACACAACACCAACAAAAAGTCCCAAACCAATTTGACCTAAAACTTTAAACTTCCCTTTTAATCCTTCTTTATTCTTTTTGAAAACTTTGATATAATCATCTAAAAAACCAATAAAACCCATCCAAAGAGTTGTTACAAGCAACAAAATCACATAAATATTGTCCAATTTTGCCAATAAAACTGCCGGAATTAATGTTGCCAAAATGATAATAATTCCACCCATTGTTGGCGTTCCTGATTTTTGTTGCTGACCTTCTAAACCTAAATCTCTAATGGTTTCTCCTACTTGTTGTCTTCTTAAAAAATTGATGATTCTTTTTCCATAAATAGCAGAAATCAATAATGATAAAATAAATGCTGCTGCAGCTCTAAAAGTGATGAATTGAAACACTCCTGCTCCAGGAATATTGAATTGACTATCTAAATATTGGAAAAAATAATATAGCATATTAGTTCTTTTTTAGTTGATTAAAACAATTGGTTACTTCCTCCAAATCATCAAAATGCGAACGAATTCCATTTATTTCCTGATAATTTTCATGTCCTTTTCCTGCAATCAGAATAATATCTCCTTGTGATGATAATTTGCAAGCAGTTTTGATGGCTTGTTTTCTATCTAAAATAGAAAGTGTTTTTTTGTAATTTTCAGCAGAAACTCCTGCTTCCATTTCATCAATAATTGTTTGAGGATTTTCGCTTCTTGGATTGTCTGCAGTAAAAATTGCTTGATGACTTAATTGCGAAGCAATATGAGCCATTTTGGGTCTTTTGGTTGCATCTCTATCTCCACCACAACCAACAACCGTGATCACTTTTTCGTTTCCAGTTCTTATATCATTAATGGTTTCTAAAACATTTTTTAAAGCATCTGGAGTGTGCGCATAATCTACAATTGCAATGACTCCATTTGAAGAAACCACATATTGAAAACGACCACTTACACTTTCTAATTGACTTAAAATCGTTAAAATTTCTATTTTTTCTAGGCCTAATAATTCAGCAGTAGCTGCAATTGCCAGCAAATTATAGA